>QNXS01000005.1 GCA_003978865.1 Archaeoglobus sp.
TAATACTATGCCCCGCTCAACAAGCTCACTCCAAGCATCCTCGGAGACACTCTTTACGAAACATCTAACAGTAAGTCTATCGTAGAATGCAGCATCCTCCGCATCACTGCTAACTTCGTTGCTTGCGGTATACATTGTTAGCATCGGAAGTTTTGAGTAACCTCCATTGTTTCTGAATCTCCTATTCAAAATTATGTCAAGCAATATATTCCGTATAGCTGAAGAAGCCTTGAATATCTCATCAAGGAAAACTATTTCTGCTTCTGGCAACCGTCCATCAGTTCTTCTTACGTACTTTCCGTCTCTTAAAGCATTTATATCTAAGGGTCCAAGAACTTCATCGGGTTCGGTAAACCGTGTTAAGAGGTAATAAAAGTATTTTGCATCTATAAGTTCAGCCATTTTCTCTATTAAAATAGTTTTTGCTGTTCCAGCTTCACCTATGAGAATTGTCGGTTCACCTGAGATCAATCCAGAAAGAACAGCAGTTATTTCAGCTTCTCTTTGGACGAACAGATCTGCAAGCTTCAGTTTTAGTTCAGCCAATTTTGATAGTGCACTCATTGCTATACATTTTTTAACTAAGACCAAATTAATTTTTTGTAACTGCATTAAGTTCGACTGACCAATTAGGCAAATTTCAGTAAATTGTATAGGTCATGAAAATTAGTGTAATCATTATTTGATTGATGTTCCAGTTTTGTCAACATCTCATTAAAGAATAGAAAACTTAATATACTCAGCTTTTACAAAACTTGAACTGCACATGTATTGATATTTGGAATGCTATTAATTGCTGAAAGCTAAATTAATTATTGCTATCTCAGTCAATAATTTTTTATTGTTTCCATAATACAGTTAACGATAGAAAAGTTTATTAATAACTAACGACCAATTGGTGAATATGAGTAAAGTAGTTCATGTAATGCCGGTTGGTGTAAATAAGGAAAGGTTGCTTGAAAGCATAAGAAAAAGTGGTTACCCCATACAAAAGGTGTATCTGGTGCTTGGAAGAGACGTTGATTTGGACTGGGAGGCTGTGAAAAACTCCGCTGCTGAAATAGAAAGAACTCTGAACGTGCTTGTAGAGGTGGAGAAAATTGATATAGAAAAAATGAGCGTTTATGCTGCAGCTCTTGATATGCTTAAAACTATAAAGAGAGAAATAGATGAAGGTAGTGACGTACTGATAAATACTACAGATGCATCAAGAACTTTCTGCTTAGCGAGCTACGTGGCAGCCCAGCTTTCCGGGAGCAAGCTCTATATGGCAATACCAAAAATTGAAGACGGTAAAGAAGTTGGAATAGAAAGAATTGAGGAAATTGCAATTCCGCCCGTAAAGAAAACAAGTGATGACAAGATACTTATAATAAAAACTATACAGGAGCAGGGTGGAGAGGTGGAATCAATAAACAAGCTTATTGAATTACTCGAAGGTAAGACTGACGATCAGAAGAGATACATGGCTCAGAGAGCAAGGATGAGCTACCATCTTAAGGGGCTTGAAGAGGACGGCTTAGTTGAAATGAAGAGAGAAGGAAAGAACGTTAAAATAAGACTTACCGAGCTTGGACAGGCTTTTGCTCTGATGGCTTCGTAAATTCTTTATTAAATTATCTCTGAATTTATTAGCATTTTTTATTATTTTTATTTAGAATAGTCTGTAAAATACTTTTCAACGATAATTTTGCTGGTCGTATCTTGGGTATTAGAAGTTCATAAGCTATCAAAGCTGTAAAAATAAGATAATATTTATATACTACACATACTCCATTCAATTTATATAATTTAGATAATCTTAATTTGATGAGGAGGTTAGTTTTAGAATGATATGGGACTGTGTTAGAAAAATTAAAAAAATTAGAAAAGTTTATACGGTTTTAACCGTAATTTTATTTACACTCGCAGTGTTGCCTGCATCTGCCGATCTCGCTCCAAATCCGGAGATTTTTGGTATTGATGTATTTGCAATCAACCTCCTTTTAGTCTTCTTTTTGATTAACCTCTGCATTGAGCTTTCTGTGGCAGTTGTTTACTCAGTAATAAGAAAACTTAAGAAGAGAAAGATAGTACTTGCAGTTTCTATTGCCAACGCAGTATCATATCCGCCCTTCATTCTAATCTTGCTTATGCTTATGCACTCCGGAGCGCGGGAATTAATCATTCCTCTGGAGATTATTGTCATCTTGGTTGAATGCTGCATAATAAACAAAATTACCAAAATTGGCTGGAAGGAGAGTTTCTGTCTCAGTCTTGCAACCAATCTGGCGAGCTTTCTTTATTCCATTTTTATAGTTCAACCTTGAAGTACAACCATAATTTTGCCAGATGTTACCAAAATTTTAAAAATGTTTCAGAAAATTGTAGGAACTATGAAACTTAAAGTAAAGCTCATACCAGTCAAAATGGACAGGGCTTCTGCAATCTTGAGTCAGGAGGACTCACAGGAACTTGGATTGCTTGTTGGAGATAGAATTAAACTTGTTTTTGGAAAAAAGAGTATAGTCGCAGATGTACAAATTGCAACCGGAATGATAGAACGCGGAGAAGTAGGAACGTCAAAAAATGTCACTGACTATCTGGGTGTGGAAGAAGGTGAAGAAGTGGAAGTACATCCCGTATCAAAGCCACCGAGCGTTGAGTATATAAGAAAAAAGATGGACGGGCACAAGCTAAAAAAAGAGGAAATTTATTCAATAATAGCGGACATAGTTAACGATGCTCTAAACGAGATTGAACTTTCAGCCTTTGTTCTTTCAAATTACTTTCACGGGATGGATATGGATGAGATAGAATGGATGACTGAAGCGATGATTGAAACTGGAGAGACTGCAAATTTTGAGAGGGGAACAATCGTTGACAAGCACAGTATAGGAGGTGTACCCGGAAACAAGATCTCTTTGCTCATAGTTCCAATAGTGGCTGCAAGTGGATTGTATATACCGAAAACGGCAAGCAGAGCGATAACCTCTGCGAGCGGGACAGCAGACACAATGGAAGTACTGGCAAACGTATGCCTCTCCGTCGAGGAAATAGAAGAAATAACCGAAAGAGTTGGAGGCGTAATAGCGTGGGGTGGTGCAACCAATATAGCTCCAGCAGACGATAAAATAATCAGAGTTGAATATCCCCTCTCAATAGACCCGCACTCACAACTGCTTGCCAGTGTTATGGCAAAGAAGGGTGCGATAGGTGCCAAGTTTGTGGTGATAGATATACCTGTTGGTAGCGGGACAAAGGTGCCTGATATAGATAAGGGGAGAGATTTAGCCAGCGACTTCGTAGCTCTCGGAAGGAGGCTTGGATTAAATGTTACATGTGCAATAACTTACGGTTCTCAGCCTGTTGGTAAAGCAGTCGGTCCCGCTTTAGAGGCAAAGGAGGCTCTTGAGACACTTGAAAAAGGAAAAGCTCCAAAAACTTTGATAGAGAAATCTCTTGGAATAGCTGGAACTTTGCTTGAAATGGCTGGAATTACACCAAACGGTATAGAGTACGCAAAGCAAATGCTTTTGTCTGGAAAAGCCCTGCAGAAATTTAAGGAAATAATTGAGGCGCAAGGGGGCGATCCAAACGTGAGTAGTAGTGATATTGCTGTTGGTGATAAAACTTACGACTTTTTTTCCCCGATAGATGGAGCTGTATCAAAAGTTGACAACAAGATAGTTGTTAGGGTTGCAAGAGCTGCTGGAGCGCCAAAGGATAAGGGAGCTGGCATAGTTCTGCACAAGAAAATTGGGCAACACGTTAGAAAAGGAGATAAACTATTTACAATATATGCCGAGAAAGATTGGAAACTTGATCAGGCAATAGAATTAGCCACAAGAGAATCGCCTGTGAAGGTGTCGGGAATGATCTTGGAGAGGTATCCATCTTACAGATATTACTGACCGGGGGTGTTTACGTTGGAGCTGAAATCAAAGTCTAAGGATGGATTGCAGGATATAGTTGCATGCAAAACTGGAATATGCAGGATAGAACTTGAAGATGGTAGAGGGATACTTGAATACAGGGGATATGCAGTTGAGGAGCTGGCAGAACATTCAACGTTTGAAGAAGTCGCATACCTGCTACTCTTTGGAGAGCTACCAACAAAGAGCGAGCTTGAAGCATTTAGTGAGGAACTCAAGGAATTAAGAGAGATTCCCCCTCAGATAATAGGTTTGTTAACACACCTTTCTCCCTTTTCTCATCCTATGGTTGCTCTAAGAACGGCTGTAAGTTATCTTGGCACAATGGATAAATACATCCACTACAGGAGTCATGATGTCAGCATTGCAAAAGCCAAGAGTTTGATAGCCAAGTTTCCGACAATAATAGCGCATTTTCACAGGATAAGGAGCGGTCAGAAGTTAATACATCCAAACAGTGAACTTGGGCATGCAGCAAACTTTCTATACATGTTAAGGGGGGAAGAGCCCGAGAAAATAGAAGCAAGAGCTATGGACGTAGATTTAATTCTTCATGCAGATCATGAACTGAATGCATCAACTTTTGCAGCAAGAATTGCAGCTTCAACTTTTGCAGATATGTATGCGTGTGTTGTTGCTGCTACTGGAACACTTATGGGTCCTTTACATGGAGGAGCGTCTCAGAAAGTAATAGAAATGCTGAGGGAGATTGCAGTTCCATGGAGAGCTGAAGAATACGTTAAAATGAAGCTTGAGAGGGGTGAAAGGATAATGGGTTTCGGGCATAGAGTGTATAGAGGAGTAATTGATCCAAGAACACTTGTACTCAAGAGGCTGGCAGAACAACTTGCCCGGGTAAAAGAGCCAAAATGGTATCAGATAAGCTTGGCGGTAGAGGATGCTGTCTACAAGTATAAGAAGCTTTATCCAAATGTTGATTTTTACTCTGCGAGTGTTTATGCAAACCTTGGAATACCTGACGACCTGTTCATACCCGTTTTTGCCATGGGGAGAATTTCCGGCTGGACAGCACACATAATAGAGCAGTATGAGAACAACAGGCTGATAAGACCAAGAGCCCTTTACGTTGGGGAAACTAAAAGAAGCTACGTACCCATAGAAGAAAGAGATCAGTCATGAGTGATTGCTTGGGGTGATACTTTGCGTTCAGGTGGACGTAAACCGGAACTTGCAGAAAGATTGACTAAAATTCCAGCATACCTTTTTGCAGAATTAGATGCGATGAAAAATGAAAAAATAAAGGAAGGCGTTGATGTAATAGATTTTGGAGTGGGAGATCCAGATCTGCCAACTCCGAAGCCAATAGTCGAAGTTATGAAGAGGGCTGTTGAAAAGGTGGAAAATCAGAAATATCCAAGCTACGAAGGTATGGAATCTTTCAGAGAGGCTGCCTCAAGATTTTATAAAAGAAGAAAAGGGGTAAAAATAAGTCCGGATGATATAATAGCCTTAATTGGATCCAAGGAGGGGATTGCGCACCTTCCATTAGCGTACGTTGATAGAGGAAGCGTTGTTCTTTGCCCGGATCCCGGTTATCCCGTGTATCCTTCGTGTACAGTTCTTGCAGGAGGAAAACCTTACTTTATGATGCTAAAAAAGGAGAATGGATTTCTACCAGATATAGATGCAATACCTGAAGACATAGCGAAAAAAGCGAAAATAATGTTCCTCAACTATCCAAACAATCCTACAGCTGCTGTAGCAAGCAAAGAATTCATAAAACAGGCTGTTGACTTCTGCATAGATAACGGAATTGTACTTGCTCACGATGCTGCTTACAGCGAAATAACGTTCGGGGTTAAAGCGGAGAGTTTTCTGAGCTACGGTTATGAGAACGTTATAGAGTTTAATTCTCTGTCAAAAACGTACAATATGACGGGATGGAGAATAGGGTATGCTGCCGGGGATCCCGATGTCGTAAAAGCCTTGTTAAAAGTGAAGACAAACATCGATAGTGGTGTATTCCAAGCAATCCAGGAAGCTGGAGCTTTTGCAATGGATGAATGTGATGAGTGGATTGACAGGAACATTGCTGTTTACGAGAATAGAGCTGAGAGACTTGTTAGCGGATTAAAGGAGATAGGATTAAACGCCAAAAAGCCAAAAGCAACCTTCTACGTTTGGTGTGAGATTCCAGAAAACTACACGAGTATGGAATTTGCGAGGACGCTTCTGAATAAAGCTGGAATTGTTGTAACGCCGGGAATTGGTTTTGGTGAAGGTGGAGAAGGTTTCGTTAGATTTGCTTTAACAAGAGATACAAAAACAATTGACAGAGCCATTGAAAGATTGAAAGATGCCGGCATCTGTTTTTGAGAGAAATATAATATTTATACTTTAAGATTTTTAATCCAAGTTTTAATAATTTAGTTATCTGTACGGTAGCAGGATTAGCTAAATTTGCTGGAAAATTTTAAGTAATATTCAGCAAACGCTGTGATATGCGGTTAATTCTTGAGAAACCTTTCAACGTTAAACAAGGTAAACTGTATATTGAAAAAGTAAGCTGTGTGGAACTTGTGGAGAATTACGGTTCACCTCTGTATGTTACATCACTGCAAGCTCTTAACTCTAATATCAATTCCTATTTAAATGCTTTTTCTAAAACTAACTTTGATGTTAAATTTCTGTATGCGGTTAAAGCAAACAACAACTTAACGATAATGAGATTGATAGCAAAGAAGGGTTTTGGAGCCGATGTTTTTAGTGATGGTGAGCTGTACATGGCTCTTTTAGCAGGTTTCGACAGAAACTACATTTTGTTTAATGGAAATTCAAAGAGCGATGAAGAAATAAGAATGGGAGTTGAAGCTGGAGTTTCGTTTAGTGTTGATAGTATCGATGAACTGAATGCGATAATAAGAGTAGCTAAGGAGTTAGACAGAGTAGTGAGAATAGCATTCAGAGTAAATCCAGATATCTCCCCTGAAACCCATCCGAAGATTGCAACAGGCTTGAAAACTTCAAAGTTTGGTATACCATGGAAAGATATTAAAAAAGCATACGAATATGCCATTAAAAATAAAAACTTATTAGTTTCGGGGATACACTGCCATATAGGTAGCCAGATAACTGACATATCTCCGTTTGTGGAAGCAATTAAAAGAATGTTTGATGTTGCTAAAGAAATTGAAAAACTTGGAGTAGATATTGAGTTTATTGATATCGGTGGGGGACTTGGTATAGATTATGAAGGGAAGGGAGCTCCAACTCCCTCAGAGTTTGCTGAAAAGATAGTTCCCGCATTTGAAATGGGTTTGAGCAGTATAAACTCCCAGCCAGAACTATGGATAGAACCGGGAAGAAGCATAGTTGGCAATACTACAGTTCTCCTTACAAGGGTTAATGCTGTAAAGAAAGCTTACAAAAATTTCGTTGCAGTTGATGCCGGATTCAATCTGTTGGTTAGACCTGCGATGTACAACGCATATCATAAGGTTACTGTTGCAAACAAAATGGATGAGCGGGAAAGCGAGATATACACAATTGTTGGACCTATATGTGAGAGTGGAGACATACTGGCAGAGGATAGAAAACTGCCGGTAGTTGAGAGGGGAGATATAATAGCTATTTTTGACGTTGGAGCTTACGGTTTTTCAATGAGCAGTCAGTACAACGGTAGGAGACGGTGCGCAGAGGTACTTGTTGATAATGATAGAACCTATGTTATAAGAGAGAGGGAGAGTTATTCGGATCTTGTAGCTAACCAGTTGCTACCTGTGGAATTTATTTAAATATATTATTAATTGTCTAAATAATTTTATTCATAAAGACAGTTAATAACCTCAGAAATCTTAAAAAAAGATCGGTAGAATTAACCACATGCCAGCTGTAAACAGCTACTCTTTTGGTAAGATAGTTGTGGATGGAGTAGAGTACAGAAACGATATAATTTTGTTCTGGAACGGGAAAGTTGAGAAATGGTGGAGGAAAGAAGGACACCACGTTTGTTTGGAAGACATAAATTCAATTTTGGAGAATGAGCCGGAAGTTGTGGTTTTTGGAACTGGAAAGCATGGAGTTATGAAGGTAGGAAAAGACGTAATAAATGCTCTAAAAGATAGAGGTATCGAGTGCATTGAGCTAATCTCCGATAGGGCGGTTGAGGAATTCAACAATTTGGTTAAGAGCAAGAGAGCGGTTTTAGCGATACATCTCACTTGCTGATGGTAACATCTATTTACTGTAAGTTTAAAACTGTTTTACAATGTCTCTAAAAGTTAAAGATTACATGACGAGGGACGTAATAACTGTGTTTCCCAACAGTACGGTTGGGGACGTCATAAGACTAATAGAGAGAACGGGACACGATGGTTTTCCAGTTGTGGATTCAAAACGCAGGGTTGTTGGCTACGTTTCTTCAAGAGATCTATTAAGAAAAAATTCAGATACAAGAATTGGAGAAATCATGAGTACTCAACTTTACGTTGCAAGGGAGTATATGGATTTGAGAGATGCTGCGAGGGTTATGTTTAGAACTGGTCACTCCAAGTTGCCAGTTGTAGATGGTGATGGGAAACTTCTCGGAATAATTACGAATGCAGATGTTATAAGAAGCCAGATAGAAAGAGCTGATCCAAAGAAGGTTGAAAAACTCAAAAAAACTATAGAAAAAGTTCATAGAGTTAACGTTTTTGTTAGTAGGGGAATAGTTAATGTGGAAAGATTGATACCAACTCAAACCAAAATATTTGCAGATGAACTGAAGGGAAGAATGTACGAACTTAAAAAAGGACTTGCAGAACCGATTATAGTCATAAGAAAAGGCGGCAGGCTCTTTTTGGTAGACGGACACCACAGAGCTGTTGCAGCTAAGAGGGTTGGTGTTAAGAAACTTGAAGCATACATACTTGATGTGCCGGACAAGATAGAACTCGGAATTGAAAGGCTCGTTAAAAAGAAGGGTATAAAGTCCGTAGATGATGTGGAAGTAATTGAAGACGTACCCCACCCGCTGGTGGAAATAACATTTAGAAATACAAGTCGCTAAGTCTTTTTCGCTATTTTATTCGGAATATTTATTATTGAAATATTTATAAAATGGATAGAAAAATGTAATAGTAACGAAAATTTTTTAAGGTTATTTAAGTTAGGTTTTGCAAGGGGTATAAAATGACTCTCTTAAATAATGTAATTTCCAAACTTGATGGACTCAGAACACTGATAGTATACGATTCACCGTTAGCGGTGAGAGCAATACTTTTAGGCCATATACTCCCATACTATTCAAATAAAAATGTGTATATTATAATATATTCGGAAAGTATGTGTAGAAGGGCAAAGAAAAGTTATGAATCGTTTATTAAAATATGTTCTGAGAAAGCTAAAATGCTCGATAAAATAAATATTATAAAAATTGGATTCAATAAAGATGTTCCTTTTGGAAATTTATATGAATTTATTAATTTAAATGAATCATGGTATGATAGACTTTCAAACATAATAAAAAATTTTGACAAAAAAGATATTATAATTTTTCATGGGTTTTCTTTGGTCCAGTTGATGTACCGGGAGGACTGGGTAATCAAAGAGCTCAAGTTCTTTGACGGCATACCCTCAGATACAACAATAATCAATAAGATATCAAACAATTTTTACAGAGATTGGATTAAGGGAGTCATGAAGAAACTTCACGACGTCGTAATAAGAGTAGAGAAAAGTGAAACAAGTCTGCTCGATCATGAAGAGAGCTATCTCATTGGTGTTGAGGAGAGTATTGTAGCAGATTTACCAACCTTCTGTTCAAGGTTCAAATTGAGTGAAGACGGAGTATTTGAAGAGTGCTAAAATTCAACTCAGTAAGTTTCTGTATTTCCCGTTGGGAAACGGTGCAGTATTATGTAGAGAGAGCTTGGAAATTAAAGAGAGTGTTACAATAAAAGAGAACGGTAAATCATCCATTGAGTTTATTCACCAAAATTGTTAAATTTACACTGATCGTTATGCAAACGAATGAAGGGATTTAGGACAAAAATTGGCATTTTTGGAAGGATGAACGCTGGTAAGTCGAGTTTAATAAACGCTTTAACAAATCAAGATATCGCAATTGTCTCCGATGTGCCCGGCACAACAACAGACCCTGTTTCTAAATCTATGGAACTCTTACCCTTAGGCCCAGTTACGCTTGTAGATACAGCTGGATTAGATGATGTCAGCGAGCTTGGAATGAAGAGAGTTGAAAGGGCCTTAGATGTTTTGAAAGATGTTGATCTCGCTTTACTTGTAATTGATGCTACAAGACTTGATAAAGGCTTGGAATTTGAAGAGAAGGTGATACGTAAGGCTAAAGAGCTTGGAATTCCCGTAATTGGCGTTGTAAACAAGATAGATTTGAGGGAGGTCTCTGACGAAGATGTTACTGAGCTTATGAAGAGGTATGATATTCCTTTTGTTAAGGTTAGTGCGAAGACCAAAGAGGGTTTGATCACCTTAAAGAGGGAAATAGTTCTTAGAGCTCCAGCCGAGCAAGAAGTTCCACTCGTTGCAGATCTGTGCAAGGGAGGTGAAGCTATTCTTTATATATTTCCCAAAGATATAAAGTCTCCAAAAGGTAAACTCCCACTGGTTTGGGTTAGAGCTTTTAGAGAGACGATAGATCAGGATGCATATTGCGTTATAGCTAGAGAAGACAATGTTAAGGAAACGTTAGATTATCTAGATAGAAAAATTAGTCTAACGGTAGTAGATACAAAAGCATTTGAAAATGCCTACATTCCAGATGCACCACTGACATCGTTTTCTGTAATTGAAGCGAGATGCAAGGGTGATCTGACAACATTCATAAAGGGTGTAAGAGTCATAAATGCTCTAAACAAAGGTGATAGAATTCTAATCGTTCAATGTTGTGAAGATAGAAACAATCCGGACGATCTTTGGATAGATTTTATCGCCAATGAGTTGAAAAAAAGAGGTTGTATGGTCGAATTTGGTGATATTAATGATTATAGTGATCATAAGCTCATAATTCACTGCAATGCATGTAAGTTGAGAAGAGACGAAATGCTCAAAAGGATCGAGTTTGTAAGAGAAAGAGGAGGAAGCATAACCACAATAGGTCTTTCTGCTTGTTATCTTAAGTATTATCTCAGCAAGTTTCTCGATCCGTTTCCGCTTGAAAGGATGGTGCTTGATGGTATTGAAGTTGGAGATATTCCCTACGAATTTTTGGGGAGGAACAAGGTATGTCCGGTAAACGCATGGAAGTATTGAGGGTTGAAAGGGATTTCCTAGGTGAAAAGAAGATTCCGGCAGATGTTTACTACGGTATTCACACAGCAAGAGCCAAGGAGAACTTTCCAATCACGATAAGGCTTGGATACAGAATCCATCCTGAACTGATAAGAGCCTTTGCAATGGTTAAAAAAGTATGTGCATTAGCTTTGATGCAGTTGAGATACTTGGAAGAAGATAAGGCCAAAGCAATAATTCAGGCTTGCGATGAGCTTATTGAAGGAAAATGGCATGATCACATCATAGTTGATCCTTTACAGGGTGGAGCAGGAACATCTCTAAACATGAACATAAACGAGGTGATAGCGAACCGTGCGAGCGAGATTATGGATAGAAGCGTGCATCCGCTCGATGACGTCAACAAAATGCAGTCCACGAACGACACTTTTCCAACTGCTGCAAGAATTGCGGCTATATTTCTACTGAGACAGCTGACTGCAGTGGTTGGTGAGCTCCAGCAGGCTTTAGAGGACAAAGAAAAAGAATTTGCAGGAGTTCTTAAACTCGGAAGAACGGAGATGCAGGATGCAGTGCCGATCACGTTAGGACAAGAATTCAGTGCCTACGCTGAAGCTATTGCAAGGGATAGATGGAGACTATACAAGGTTGAGGAGAGACTTAGGCAGGTTAATTTAGGTGGAACAGCTGTAGGTACAGGTCTAAATGCGGATCTAAAGTATATACATTTAGTGATTCAGAGGTTGAGGGACATCACTGGCTTAAATCTGGCTAAAGCGGATAATTTAGTAGATCCTACCCAAAACTGGGATGTTTTCGTCGAAGTTCACGGACTTCTTAAGGCTTTGGCTATAGACCTATACAAGATTTCAAACGATCTGATAATTATGAGTGCATTTAAAGAAATTCAACTGCCAGCCGTTCAGGCTGGTTCTTCGATAATGCCCGGAAAGGTCAATCCTGTTATACTGGAATGCGTCAAGCAGGTTGCGATTAGAGTCATATCGAACGATGCCGCAATAAACATGGCATCAGCGCATGGACAACTTGAGCTAAACGCTTTAGCTCCGCTGATAGTTCATTGTATGCTCGAATCGTTTGAAATTCTAACGAATGCCGTTGAGGTTATGATTGAGAAGTGCATAAGAGGCATCAAGGCCAACGAGGAGATTTGTAGGATGTATTTAGAGAGAAGTCCCGCACTTATTACGCCTTTGGCACCCTATTTGGGCTACGACAAAGCGGCTGAGGTTGCAAAAGAGGCAGTTGAAAAAGGAAAGACTATCAAGGAGATTTTACTTGAGAAGGGTCTGTTCAGCAAGGAGGAGCTTGAGATTTTGCTATCGCCGCAAGAACTTGTAAAGCCGGGAATTGCTGGAGAGGGTAAGATTGACAAGAAGGTCATAAATAGAGAATATAAAGATTAATTAGGTAGTTATGCAGCACTGTTGATGGAGTATTCAAAAGCATGTACAGTACATGTTACAACCGATTAATGCTGAATGCGATTGTTTGTACAGTGCAATTCTGAACATTAAGGGGTGTCAGATCGAATGCACATACAAAAAATAGAGCTAATACCAATAAGATATAAGGTGGAACCCAATGTTGGCTTGAGCTCTCTCGCGAATGTTATAGCTAAATATGCCAAAGCAGGAGATATTGCTGTGGTTTCTAGCAAAGTTGTTTCGTACTGCGAAGGTGGACTCGTGAAGCTGGCAGATATTAAGCCATCTAACAGAGCTTTAAGGCTCTCTAAACAATATAAGATTCCTCCAGAGCTTGCGGAGCTTATTGTGAGAGAAGCCGATGATATACTTGGGGGAATTGAGAGATTTATACTAACGTTGAAGTTTGGAATGCTATGTCCAAACGCTGGGATTGATACGTCAAATGTGCCTGAAGGCTATGCTATTTTATACCCAGAGAATCCACAGAAGTCTGCAGATACATTGAGAAATCTTGTCGAAAGAAGGATTGATGGCAGAGTAGGAGTGGTAATTTCTGACAGCAGGATTTTACCACTTAGAAGAGGAGTTTGCGGGATAGCTATAGCCACTTCGGGCTTTGAAGCAATAAAAGACGAAAGAGGAAAGCCCGATTTATTTGGAAAACCTCTTAGGAATACTATGAGAAATCTTGCAGATATGCTTGCTTCAGCCTCACAGCTTTTGATGGGTGAGGCAAACGAAATGATACCCATAGTCATAGTTAGAGGACTAAACGTTAGATTTACTGAAGAGAAGTTCAGATTAACAGTAGATCCCAAGAAATGCCTGTATTGGGGGAGCTTAAATGGTAAAGTTTGTTGGAGTGATAAATCTAAGCCCTGAATCCTTTTACAGCGGTTCTGTTTGTAGGGGTGTAGACTCAGCCAGAATAAGAGCCAAGAAGATGATCGAAGAAGGAGTGGACATAATAGATGTCGGCGGGATGTCAACAGCACCCTATAAGGACACTTGGATAAGCGAGGAAGAGGAGTTGAGAAGAGTGATTCCAGTTATAAAGGAGCTGTCGAAACTGAATGTTCCGATATCTATAGATACTACAAGAGCCAAAGTTGCTGAAAAGGCAGTTGAGGCCGGAGCAAGTATAATCAACGCAGTAAAGCCGAGTGATGAGATAGTATATGTTGCTAAAAGATATGGAGTCCAAATAGTAGTTGTCGCTATGGAAATCGAATGGAGTGATAGCACAATTATAAGTTCGGTTGTTGAATCCTTAAGACGTGAAGTTGAGAGGTGTTTGAAAGGTGGAATCTCTCGTAGAAAAGTTATAGTCGATCCAGCGATCGGATTCTGGAGGAAACATGGAAGATGGTTTGTAAGAGATGCATGCATTATTGCAAACATCGATAAGATAAAGGCAGAACTGGATATGCCTGTAATGGTAGGTATTTCTAGGAAATCGTTTATTGGGCAGATATCAGGATTGAAGAATCCAGAAGATAGGTTGGTTGGATCCGTTGTTGCCGAAGCTTTAGCGGTTTTGAAAGGAGTAGATTACATCAGAACTCATAACGTTTGCGAGACTAGGCAGGCTGTAGAGATGGCCAAGTTTATTGCAAAATTTATTTAGGCACAATCAAAAAGATACTTAACTATCAGAAAAATCACTACAACTTACGAATAACTTCGGTCTTCATAGCGTCTGGATCTGTAATAGCATAGATCTTTATATTCGATTTTGCTTTAGCAACATTTATGGCACTCAGAAAATCTTCATCAGATATTTCAAACTCATCTTTGTACTTTGATCCCCTTCCCTTCGATTTAAACTTAAAAATCTTCCAATTTAGAATATTCCTTCTCTCAGCTAATTTATTAATGATTTTAACTATTTCATCTATGTATTCAATATTCTTCTTCGTGAGAGCAGTTGTAATAGTAAATTGTTTGCTTAGCTTTTTAAATGCATCCATAACGATATCGAAGTGTCCGTTAGCTCTCATGGCATCGTGAACAAACTTTGGCCCATCCAACGGAAGATTTACGATATCTATCAGATCAAGAAAGTTCACTCTGTTAAGCAGAACTCCGTTTGTATGGATTTTAGTCCTCAGTCCTCTGGACTTGGCAATCTTTAGGAAATCCCCAAGATTAGGGTAAAGTAAAGGCTCACCACCAGCAAAAACGGCTAAATCTCCGGGATTCATTTTTAAAAGGTTATCTACGACTACCTCTTTCTCGAGATCTCTTTCAACACTCATGCAAAACTTACAGCTCATGTTACATTTACTACCAAGAATGAACACCTTTATCATATCAACCCTCCAATTGATTCAACAAGATTAACGATAGTTTTTAGAGATTTTATCGATCTATCATCTCTAAAGAATGGAGTACCCAGTATTACGTGGTCACAGATGTTGAGAACTCTAACTATCTTTTTAGTGACTTCATCCACACTACCACTGATCGTATGATCTACAAGAATTTTTGAGATCTCCGCAATCTCTTTTGGAATCTTTAGACAATCTCGATTTTTGACAATATATTTAAAATCTACATTGAGCTTTAGCTTGTTACTCAACATAGCTGCAGAGGAGAGTATCAGTTCGTTGTAGAGCCTACTCGGCATAATCAGAGAGGCAACATAGCATGCCGTGAAAACTCCTGTAGGTCTTAAATCGCAGTAGTTGAGAACTAAGCCGTCCGCAAACTTTGAGGCTATAGCCATCAATCTTTCGCCAGAGCAACCGACGAGTATCGGAACATTTAGTTCGTCCTTAAGCCACCTTAGGCAGTCTACAAGATACGATATCTTGCGACTTCTTCCCGGAACTAATGTCAGAATAATGTCGTTATCGTACTTTCTCTTCAAATCGATCAAACGAGATTTAATCTCATTGCAGTTTCTTCTGCTCGGTGAGCAGAATATTGTTATTGGTGTTGATGTGTGCTCAGCTACGATTTTAGCCGTTTCAAACGGATCTAAGCAATCAAGCTCGCCGATCCATATCGGAATCCCAAGCCTATCTGCTATAGCTGATCTGTCAGCAACAATCTCTTCGCTTATATCTCCATTTACGTTAAGACCTACCTTTCCAAGTTCCATATCTCTTGCCAGCAGTATGCTTTTCCCTTATCAAACGAATATTCAACCCTTACAAACTCCCTTCTAAATTCTGCAACCTTTTTGACAACTACTACTGGATCTTTTTTCCTGAGCAGAACTTCTGCCATGAATCGGGCGATATCCTCCATCTCGTCTTCTCTCATACCCAGTCTGGTTACCTCCTGCACGCCTATCCTTATTCCAGAGGGGTCTCTGAAATTTCTGTTCCTCTCTTTATCCCATGGCAACAGATTCCTGTTTACAAGTATTCCAGCCTGTTCAAGCATCTTTTCCGCTTTGAGTCCACTTAAGCCCGAGGGAATTAGATCTACAAGAACTTGATGCGATTCAGTAAATCCCTTATGCTCTGCAATGACATTAAATCCTTCATTTGCAAGAGCTTCAGCAAGAGCCTTAGCATTTTTAACGATCTGCTTTGCGTAATCCCTACCAAAGACTTTCATCTCGCATAGAGCGATAGCTAATGCGGTGACGTTGTGAAGATGGTGGTTACTCAAGACACCGGGGAAAACAGCTCTATCCATCGCTTCCGCAAATTCTGCCTTGCACAATATCATTCCGTGCTGAGGGCCGGGGAATGTTTTGTGTGTCGAGGATGTCACAACATCTATCCCCTCTTTTAATGGATCCTGAAACTGTTTTCCGGCTATAAGCCCCAAAACGTGGCTTGCATCGTAGGCCATTATAGCTCCAATCTCTTTTGCGACATCTCTGAGCTCCTTAACAGGATGCGGGAATAAAAATACACTCGCACCAAACAGCACAAGCTTGGGTTCTGCATTTCTAAGAACTTTTTCAGCCTTATCGACATCTATATTCATCTCGTCTCTATCGAATGGAAAATTGATAACATTCAGGCTAAGTTTGCCAGTCAATCCAACCTTGTTCATCGTTATATGCCCCCCGTCCCTAATGCTGAGCGTAATGATGGTATCCCCGGGCTTTGTAAATGCAGAGTAAAGAGCTAAGTTCGCCACACTACCAGAAGTTGGCTGAACATTTGCATGTTCTGCATCAAACAGATCTTTGGCAAGTTCTATTGCTTTTAGCTCTATCTTATCTATATACTCACAGCCTGCATAAACTCTATGCATAGGTAAGCCTTCAGCATAGCGATGCTGAAAATCACTCAGCAAGGCGTTTCTTACTGCTAAGCTAGTAACGTTTTCACTCGCTATCAATGGAATTGCAGAATCTATAAATTTATGATGGGCCTTTATAAATGTAAGTATTTCATGGATTTCCTTCATAGTCCTCGAAGAATTCTTTCCAAATCTTCATTGCATCTGGAAACATCTCTATAGCCCTTGGCAATATTCCATGGACGAATGCTATTACCAGTCCATAGTTTGTTATTGGAACCCCGTTGTTGAGGGCTTTATTTAGTCTGTATCTCATGTGTCTTCTTGTAAGAGTACAAGCTCCGCAGTGGATTATGAGCTTATATTTGGATAGTCCTGAAGGAAAGCTTCCACCCATCACATGATCAAACTTGACATCACCAGCTATATTTCGAATCCACCTCGGAATCTTTACTCTTCCTATATCATCCGGAGAGGGATGATGTGTACAAGCCTCGGCAACCAAAACCCTGTCCCCCGGTTTAAGCTTCTTGATTTGAGATAGGCCCCTGATGAGTTCGGGCAGGTTGCCAGTTTTAAATCGGGCTTCCAGTATAGAAAAGCTTGTAAGTGGAACATCCTCCGGCGTATCCGCAGCAGCCCTTGTAAACGTGTGGGAGTCTGTTATAACCATCTCAGGCTTTTTCTTTAGCCCATCGAACACCCATTTGAGTTCTCTCTCTTTAACAACTATGCAAGAAGCTCCTCTGTCGAGGATGTTCCTTATCGCTTGAACCTGAGGATATATAAGTCTCCCCTTAGGGGCGCCCAGATCAATGGGTATGTTTAATATGGCCAAATCTTTTGGTTTTATCAAATCGTCCAAAAACTGGGAATCATCTATATCTGGAGAAATCCTTAGTATCATGTCAATTAATTTGTCTATGTTTATTCCTTCTTTTGCGCTTATTTTAACGTGCCTATACTTCTTAATTTCTTCGTTATTGTAATCAGCTATGTCTATCTTGTTGATGACTACAATAAATTTGATCCTACTCTCTTTAAATAATTTTATGAGATTTCTCTCGTAATTTTCAAAGCCTTTTGTTGCATCTACTATCAGTAGAGCAACGTCAACCTTGTTTAGAGTGTCTAACGTTCTATCTGTTCTCAGCTTTCCAAGCTCGCCGATGTCATCTATTCCAGCAGTGTCAATGAAAGTAACAGGAATGTTTCCAATTTCAGCATCAAAAAATACTGGGTCTGTAGTTGTTCCAGCAACTTCTGAAACTATTGCTATCTCCTTCCCCGCCAAAGCATTGATAAGTGTTGATTTTCCGGCATTTCTCCTTCCAAAGATCCCGATGTGCAACCTTAAGGCTCTGGGGGTCTGCATATCTGCAACCTCTCCTTTATAAATCTCACGATCTCTTCGACATTAGCTTCGCCTTCTATCACGACTCCAAGCCTATCGCTGAGTTGAACCCTTTCTGGAGGTAAAAATAGATCCTCTTCCGCTTTTTCTCCAGCTATGTAAGACCATCTTCTACCAAGTATCTCAGCGAACCAAACAGCAACACCAAACTTTTCCTTTACTTCCTTTGAGATACAAGTTAGCTTTTCCAAAAATTCAGAAGTATATGTCTCTCTCACCATTTTCTATCCTGCTTAGGCAATCCAAAAACTTCTTGTAAACTCTTTCAGGGAACTTCTGCTTGACCTCTTCGATTTCTTTTTGGATTACTTTCTCACCAATTTTTCTCGTCTCTTCACTTGCGAAGTCTTCGAGGTACTCCTTGTACGTAAGTATAGCATTTAGCTTGCAGAATTTGGCTTCTTTTCCCGTCTTGAGTAGTTTCATTATTTTCTTTCCAGTTCTTCCGCATCTGTAGCCAGCTGTACAGAATGATACGATGTATCCCATTTCACCAAGCCATCTTATCCCTTCATCCAAGCTCCTCGTATCTCCAAGTTCAAACTGCTGTCTCTCAAGTTCTTGCTTATTGTAAGTTTCGCTGTAAGCCCCAATTCCTATCCTTGAGCCAAAGTCAGTTTGGGTTATACCTAAAGGTAGAACATCTCTTCTAATGTACTCGGGTTCTCTTGCAGTTAAAATCATTCCAGTATAAGGCACGGAAAGCCTAACAACCGCTATAAACTTCTTGAAATCATCATCCGAAACCTTATATCTTGCCTCCTGAACAAAGGGAGTGTTTGCGGCTGGCCTCAGTCTTGGGAATGAGATTGTATGTGGACCAATACCAAACTGTTCTTCCAAATCTCTTGAATGCATTAGTAGACCCATTACTTCAAACCTCCAGTCGTATAAACCGAGCAAAACACCGATGCCTACATCATCAACTCCAGCTTCTAAGGCTCTATGCATGCAGTACAGTCGCCAGTGGTAGTTACCCTTCACAGTATCTAACGGGTGGACTTTGTAATACGTTTCGTGGTGGTAGGTCTCCTGAAACACTTGAAAGGTTCCAATTCCTATTTCCTTCAGCATTTCGAGTTCTTCAATGGTCATAGGTGCTGCGTTTACGTTTACCCTTCTTATCTCACCCCAACCTTTTCTAGCTTTAACCTTAACACTGTAAATCGCCCTTAGGGTATCAGCTACGTAATACGCATCCGAAAGCTTTGGAAACTCACCGTAAGAAGTAATCAACCTCTTATGCCCCATTGCAGCTAACCTCTCAGTTTCTTTACGAACTTCCTCCAAGCTAAGCCTCCTCCTCTTGATAGTCTCGTTGTCCCTCTTAAATCCACAGTAAAGACAGTTGTTTATGCACAGGTTGGAACAGTAAAGGGGGGCAAACGTTACAATTCTATTATCATAGACCTGCCTCTTAACTTCCCCAGCAGCTTCGAAAATTTCCTTCCAAAGTTCTTCATCCTTTACATTCAAAAGTGCAGCAGTCTCCTCAGGTTCTAAGCATTCTTTCGACGATAGGGCTCTATCGATGATTGCCCTTACTCTATGCGGAGTGGGATTCTCATTCTCCCGAATAATCCTCCAAATTTTATGTTCATCGATAAAATCTTTGCCGTTTTTCATGTATCTCATGTAGTTGTCTTCTGGAGTTATTCTGTCTTCCATCCACTCTCTTAGCTTTTTCGGCAGATTTCCAAACCATTCTTCCATACTTCTCGGAAGGGCAATTGCAGTTGACATTCAGGTCACCCTATACTAACTACTATACAAATAACAATTTAAAAGATTTATGGTACTGTATATTAGTTTTTTCCCTCCACACAAGCAGTTTCAGAGTAAAATTTAAAATCCGCGTGCGTCAATAAATGATTTAGCAATAGCATTGGTGAGGTGACATGACTGAAAATAGACCTAAAATTGGAGTATACATCTGTCACTGTGGAGAAAACATAGCTGGAGCGGTTAACATAAATGAAGTCGCTGAATTCGCTAAAAACCTTCCAGATGTTGCTGTTGTGAGAGACTACCTATTCATGTGTTCAGATCCTGGGCAGGAGATAATTAAGGAAGATATCAGAAAGGGACTTGTAAACAGAGTCGTAGTGGCTGCCTGCACACCAAGAACACACGAACCGATTTTCAGAAGGGCTTGTGAGGATGCGGGATTGAACAAGTACTACTTCGAGATGGCAAACATAAGAGATCAGTGCTCTTGGGCGCACTGGCACGAGAAGGAGAAAGCTACAGAAAAGGCAAAGCAGCTTATAGCTGCAGCAGTTGCTAA
>QNXS01000004.1 GCA_003978865.1 Archaeoglobus sp.
CGACGTCTCTCTCTATGTTAAACACGAGGGCTATAATAAGCAGGCAGTGAATTCCAACGATGAAAGCTCCGGCTATGGCTCTCCTCATTTCTCCCTTGTTCAATCTTCTGTTTGACCTGTATTCTGCGTATAGAATCAGACCGAACGATGCCGTCACTACGAAGAGAGCTCCTACAAACACACCAAGCCAGTTTTCCAACAAGAGCTGAGTTTGAGTTGTGCTGGATTGTGTAACCCTTGCTATTCTTGCCAACTTGTTGTTCTTGTAAATAGCTATGATGTCGTCAGCTGAGGCATTGTTAAGGGCATCTTTGAAGGGAAAATACGAATTATGAAATTGTGAATCTGTCCACCAACCAGTTTCATTGATAGAGATAATTTTTCCTCCAGCACATCCGGTCGCTATCAGCACAACAGACAGACACACGGCTACTACAGAAATAGATGTTAGATTCCTTCCGGAAATGGAGTGGGCATAAGAACGCAAGCATGTGTAAAATACCATTACTGGCACCCCGGCTAACTTAAAAAGTTAGAAGGATAGATAAAAATGTTTCGAAGTTTAACATTTAACAAATGTGAGATGTATAATTGCACGACTGTCTATCTTGTTACACACTGTTACATTGTTGCTTATTTTAGAATAATAATAATATTTATATTAAATAATAATATTAATAATTTAATATCTAATTATCTACTCAAAAAACACCAGAAGCTAAGCGAACTACAACTATACATTTCTATTAACGAAAATTTAAAAATAAATAACCTAAAATCTGTTAGAAGCCGTCATTGGAGGTGAAACTATGGAAAAAATTCTCAGAAAGATTACCGATTATAAATGGGAATTACCCAAAAGCTACAAAGCTGGAATGAAAGTTCCCGCAATATTCTATATAAACCGAAAATTGATGGAAATTCTCGAAAAAGATGCGGTAGAGCAAGCTGCAAATGTTGCAACTATGCCAGGAATACAGAAGGCAAGTCTTGTGATGCCTGACGTACACGTGGGATACGGCTTCCCTATCGGGGGGGTTGCAGCTTTTGATGCTGAAGAGGGTGTTGTTAGTCCCGGAGGTGTTGGATTTGATATAAACTGTGGTGTAAGACTTATTAGAAGCAATCTAAAAGTAGAAGAGATAAAAACAAAGATAAAGGAGTTGATAGATGCTCTTTTTGTCGCAGTACCTTCTGGAGTTGGAAGCGAGGGGAAGTTAAAACTAACTGACAGAGAACTGGACGAAGTATTCGTTGCTGGAGTTGAGTGGGCTATAGAAAACGGATTTGGCAGCGAAGAGGATAGAAGTTGCTGTGAAGAAAATGGAGCTTTGACGGGTGCCAAACCAGAGGTTGTAAGTAAAAAAGCGAGAAATAGAGGAAGAACGCAGCTCGGAACTCTTGGCAGCGGAAACCACTTCCTTGAAGTTCAGTACGTAGCAGAGATATACGATGAAAATGCTGCAAGTATAATGGGACTTGAGGAAGGCACAGTAACAGTTATGATTCACTGCGGAAGCAGAGGGTTAGGGCATCAGGTATGTTCTGACTTCCTTACTATTCTGGACAGAGCTGTGAAGAAATACGGAATATCCCTACCAGACAGACAGCTTGCCTGTGCACCCATAAATAGCAAGGAAGGGCAGGACTACTTTTCTGGAATGGCTGCATCTGCAAACTTTGCATGGTGTAACAGACACATAATAGCACACTGGGTTAGAGAAACTTTTCAGAAAATTCTTGGAATGAGCGAGGATGACTTAGGAATGAAACTCGTTTACGATGTCGCACACAATATAGCTAAGTTTGAGAAACATACTGTTGATGGTAAAAAGAAACTTGTATGTGTTCACAGAAAGGGAGCAACGAGGGCGTTCAGTCCAAATTCCAAAGAGATACCACAAAAATACAGGAGTATAGGTCAACCCGTTTTAATTCCGGGATCAATGGGAACTCCAAGTTACGTTCTTGTTGGGACTGAGAAGGCAATGGAAGAAACTTTTGGCTCAACTTGCCATGGAAGCGGTAGAGTTATGAGTAGAGCAGCTGCAAAGAGGAGACTTAGAGGTAAGGCAGTCAAGGCAAACTTAGAAAAAAGAGGGATATACGTCAGAGCTACTCATGGAGCGTTGTTGGCTGAAGAAGCACCTGAAGCCTACAAAAAGAGCGATGATGTTGTGGATGTTGTTCACAGAGCGGGCATATCAAAGCTTGTTGCCAAGCTTTTACCACTCGGTGTTGCAAAAGGATAGATTTCAATTTTAATATTTTATATATATTTTATGTCAACAAGTTAAAAATTTAACGAAAAAATACAGAAGGTTAAATCTGATTATGAAGTTAGATTATGAAAATTAAAATAGAAGTCGATCGAACAATCGGAAAAGATATATACACGTTAATGTAAATATATATGTGCGAATTAAAGTCTCCCTATATGCAAGAAGGGGTGAGGTTTTAGATTACAATCACTGTTACGAACTTGCAAGGGAGATAAGGCGAGCAATTAAAACCGTAGATCCAGAGATACTTTCAGATGAAGCTTCGAGGCTATATACATTCAGCAGAATAATGGTAAAAAACAGATCTTTTGAGTTGTGTAGAGATGGTATGAAGCTCTTAACCAGCCAGCTTTACTTTTTCTTTTCTTCTTTGAGTAAAAATATATGCGATTCACTTATTGA
Source organism: Archaeoglobus sp. (assembly GCA_003978865.1). Classification (GTDB taxonomy): domain Archaea; phylum Halobacteriota; class Archaeoglobi; order Archaeoglobales; family Archaeoglobaceae; genus WAPX01. Next base: position 2,685 of record QNXS01000004.1, read on the forward strand.
CGGGTTTGTAGAGTTGCGAAGATTAAATGCTGGAGGTATATCTTTTGAAGTGTCTAAAATCGAGGTAATAAAAGAGTCAAAAATAACAGGCAACGAGAAGTTAGTAACCCTATCTCCTATAAATTTTAGAGACAGGTCATGTGAAGATGCCGACTTTGAAGAGAAATTTACTGAAAAACTTACAAAAGAGCTGATCAGAAGGTACACTATAATTTATGGATCAAATTTTGATGGTGATGTGAGGTTTAAAGTTCTAAAGTGCAAGTCTGTTGCAATTAGGGTTGGCGGAAAAAAGTACAGAGCACATCTAATGGTTTTCAATGCCCACGGTAGTAAGAAATTGATAGAGATAGGATACAAATCCGGGTTTGGCACTATGACTGACTGCGGTTTTGGAATGGTTAAAAAAGCAAAAAGGATTTAGTCTTTAATAAATTATCTATTATCTTTAATTTTTTTATATTGAAACACAAGTTTAGCTCTTTAACCACCTGACAATGTCATCTACAAAAGATTTTGTTTTTCTAATAAGGAAATTTGATTTATTTTTGGATATATATATTTCATTATCAATTTTTTCACTGTTTATCGGTTTTCCTCCCGAACCCCTATCACTCTTCTTTACACTCTCCACGAGCTCCTGAGCATATAAGTAGTAAAGGTAAGCATACAAAAGCGATGTTGAAAAGATTATACCCATTAAAGAAGCTATACCAATAGTACTCTGAATAACTATTGACATTGCAGGCACTATCAGAACAGGTATTCCCATGATAAGCCAAGCTTCAAACCTATTAAACAATCCCATTTCCTTTGTTATGAACGCCCACCATATTATATAAAGTACTGGAAAGAGGTATGGAGTATAACCCACATAGTAGTTCAGCATAAATAGATAGGCACCTATGTAAACTAAACTCACAACAATAGACTTCATGTAAAATGATATTTTCCCAATAGGCGTTCCTTGCCCGCTCTCAGCTCTTTCAACTCTTTCAACCTTCGCAGCAAGTCTTTCAATTTCAGATTTGAGCTCACCCAGTTCAACAGTACTGTATGCTATCTCTTCAAGAACGGGTCTAAGCCTCGTAAACACAAGATCGTCAAAAACTTCATCAGTAATAGTGTGATACTTCAAAATCTGCTTGTAGAGTCTTAAACTCCCTCCAGTTAGAAGCACCCCGAACGTAAAGAATACAACATCCGTCATCAGATACTCATATCCTCTTCCAGCTGAAAAATCATTGTAGAGAGAAACAATCGATGCTACAAGAATGCCTAACCCCACCAAAGTGGAAGTTGCAATTACTGCTTTCTCTATGTACTTCATTGCACAGTGTTATTTCTCACCATTTATAAGTATTTTCTAATTTGGTTTGGATGTGCATTTTAGTGTTTTTTAGCCTCACTCAGCAATACCAAAGCTTTATTAATTTTATGGACAGCTAAGACTTAATTATATACTAAAATTATACGATTAAATATTAATTAAACCATAAATCAAAAAATGGATTAAAGGAAGGCTTGTTAAATACGATTTCATGCAAAGTTCGAAGAATAATCCAGAAAGGCGGTGGAGCAGACTATCAACTCCTATCCGGCAAAATTGATATAAGTTGCATTAAAATTGTTACAGATGCATCAGAAATCGATTTAGGTATGAACAAGCAGAAGAACAAGAGATCAAATAAATAACAAATAACATACTTATCGCAATCCTGATAAGACCGGGATTCATAGAAAGAACTATTCAGAAATATATCTGAATGGTGAGATAGAAAAAATAAATTTCAAATAAAATTTATAAATATTTCTTTGGTTTTGTTTTATATACTTTTGTCAGCCTACTTTTCACAAGTAAAGCTTTCACAAGTAAAGGGTTAAAGCTATCTAATTCTCTAAATAGATAAGATTTGCAGTGTTGAACTTTAGCGTTACAACAGAAAATTTAATAAACAAACAATAAATTAAGTATTCTCATGGATGTATCTGATGTATTCAGTAATGGTTTTAGATTATGGAAAAAAAATTACAAAGTTGGAATTATATTTTTTGCAGGATATATTGTTTCTGCAATTATTTTCATAACAGTGATGGCGTGGATCGTTTTAGCTGTTATAGGCGAGAACACTCTTCTCAAACTGTATACGCATGCAATATCCCAAACTCTGGGTAATAACCCCATAATGATCAAAAACTTAATTAAGACCGAATTTTTCAGGGTTTTGCCTGTTGTTATCGTCCTCTTCGTGGCTTTATTTCTTATTCACAGTTACTTTCTCTTTGCAGGTATAAGAGGTTGCGTTCTTGCTATGGATGGTAGTCTCAGCTTTAGAGAGGCTTTTAAGTATGCACTCAAAAGATACCCTAAATTCTTGTTAGCAGAAGTGCTGTCTGCGGCTATTGTTCTTGCATCTACCCTACCTTTAATTGCGGGATTACTTTTAAAGTCTAAATATGTATTCATAATCTCCCTACCGCTAACATTACTCGCTGTGATTGTTACTGCATTCTTTCTGACTTACGTTAACTATGCAGTTGCTGATGGCTACGGTGCTGTTGAAAGTATTTTTGTTTCTTTCAGGACTGTAAAGTCATCTCCACTCAATACTCTGTTGATTATTATCGTTGTAGTAATTATTGGTGCTGCCTGCTCCACTATCAGCAGCAATATTAGCCTCACCATCTTAAAGTTGCACCCATCTCCGAGCTTTTCGTACTTTTTAATCGCTCTCCTATCTTACTACATGATTTTTTCAATACTTAGATCTTTCTTCGTTATGCCCCTGAAAGCCTTTTTTCTATTAATCAATATGAGGTACTTAGATCATACAGTATCTTCTTAACTTTTTCTTTTAAGATAAAGGCTATTTCCAGTTCCTCTCCCTCTATTTCTCTTAGTTTTAAAGCCCTATCCCCAAGTGCATTTTCAACTTCCGGGCAGAGAAAATCAACACATATTACCTGCCTAACTTTCAATCTGCAACCATCTTTACCCACAAAAAAACACAACCCATCTACTTCTCTCTCTTCTGGTATCTCGACACCGAGAAGGCAATTGAGCAATAAATCGTATTCATCAAAGAGATCTGCAACCCATGGACGGCAACAGCATTTGCCCCTTTCAGCACAAGCCCTACACATTTCTGGCAGTCCCAATTCTCTCATGAAGCTCCAAGTTCTTTCTATTGCTTTTTCCAGCTTATCTATCTCTTCACCAAGTTCGCTTTTAAGTTTACTTCCAAATTCTTTGTAAAGCTTTTTTGCTTTCCTTACTTTGCTAATCACATCATCGTCCATACCAACAGTAAACCGCACTTTATTTTTAGCTTAACTCATACTGCGTTTGATGCTTGCTTTGATAACTCCGTACTATCTACCACATATCGGCGGAGTTGAAGTTCACGTTGCAAACCTTGCCAGAAGACTTGCCAAAAAGTACCGGACAATTATAATTTCGTCTAAGCCCTCCAAAGCTGATTACCAGATAAAAAGTTTGCAAGTTCCTTATTCTCCGATACCCATGTATTTCCCAAAAGTTAAAGCTGAAATATATCATTCACACGTTCCTTCACCTTTCTTCGCTTTAAAGGCTGATGAAGTCGCAAAAGAGATCAAGGCTTACCATATTATAACTTACCACAACGATGTTGTAGTTCCTGAGAGAGTTGACGGTCTGTCAATTCCCAACTTTTTTGGGAAAATTATAGAGAAATACAATGAAAAGATAGTTTTACCCCTTCTTGAAAGATCGGATACAGTAATAGCAACCACGAGAAGTTACGCTGAAACGTCTTCAGTTCTTTCATCAGTTCAGGATAAACTTGAAATAGTACCCAACGGTGTTGATACGTCGGTTTTTACACCATCTAAAAACAGTAAAAGAAATGAAGTTTTATACGTCGGTAGATTGGTTGAATACAAAGGTCTGCCACATCTAATAAAAGCGATGAAATCCGTGCAGGCTATGGAAGACGTTAAGCTAAGGATCGTTGGAGAAGGGGAAGACAGGAGGATGTTTGAAGAAATGTGCAGAAGACTTGAAGTTAGAGCAGAGTTTACAGGCAGACTCAGCAGAGAGGGAGTCATAAAGGCAATGAGAGAAGCAAAAGTGCTCGTTTTACCATCTTTTTCAAGGCTGGAGGCTTTCGGGATTGTACTCCTTGAAGCAATGGCATGTGGAACACCGGTAATAGGCGCAAACGTTCCGGGAGTTGGAGAGGTGGCAGCAAAAGCCGGGTTTGTATTTGAAAGCGAAGAAGAGCTGGCAGAGCTTATACTGTCAATAATCCGGGATGAAACACTCGTAAAAAAACTTGGAAGAAGAGGTAGAAAAGTTGTGGAAAAAGAGTACAGCTGGGACGTCGTCATTAAAATGGTGGAGAAAGTTTACTCAAAGGTGGTTGGTTGAAGTTAGCAGTAATTGTTCCGGTGGCACCTTTTGAACCAGAAGATGTTTTAGTTCAGTCTGTTAAATGTCTGAAAAGCTTGGACTACGATGGTTACAAAGTTAAAATACTATATGTAGTTGATAGGTATGGAAATAAAGACACCAGAGCTAAAAAATTGAAGGAGTTTGGAGTTCACGTTCTGGAAAGAAACAACACAAGAGGAAAGAGAGCCGGAGCAATCAATGATGCTCTTGATTACTTAAAAAGTTTCAATCCTGATTTTATAGCGATATTTGATGTAGATAGCAGACCTGAACGAAACTTCATAGTTGAAAACATTAAGATGCTTAAAGATGAGAAAGCCTATATTTCCTCCTCACCCCGAAAAATATCCAATGTTATTAATTTTGTTAGTACAACTGTTGAAGTTGAATATCACCTACTTAACTACCTTTTGAAAAAAAATGGATACAAACAGTTTAACGGTCTCATAGGTGTTCTGAAGGCTAAATATCTGTACAGATACAGACTCAACGAAAATGCAATTACCGAGGATGCTGATTTTTCCACCAGAATGCATGCTTATGGATACAAGGCTTATTACTGTGACAGTTCCTGCGTTTATGAACAGTCGCCTTTAAGCTGGAGGGAGCTGTATAACCAGAGAAAGAGGTGGTACTATGGCGGACTTCAGCTGTGGAAGTACAGAAAACTTGTAGGCAGTTGCAGGAATAAAAAGTTTAAGTATTCATGGTATACAGCTCTGACGCTAACTTACTTTCCTGTTTTAATGTTACCGTTCCTCGTTGTATCTCCATTTATAATTCTTGCAAAATTCAGAAATGTTAAAAAGTTGATAGCTGTTCCGGGTCTTGCAATTCACTCTCTGATACTCCAAGTCTCGGCATTTTCAGCTCTCCTAAATTTCCTCAGAAAAAAAGATGTGAAGTGGACAGCTACAAGAAGAGTTTAAGGTGATGTACGTGGAAGCAGAGAATAAAATCAGCCAACAACCAAGCAAAAAATCCATCAGAAGAAAAGCCATACTCGGAATACTGATAAGTGCGGTAGCTATAGTTATAATCTTTCATTTCACAGAAACAAAAGTTACGTGGAAAGCTATACTTAGAGCAAATGTTTACTATCTCATTTTAGCATTTCTGCTACAATTTCTTTTTTGGATGTTCTGGGCGGTAAGGATTCAGTATCTCACACATTACGTGGGTAAGAAAATTTCCTTAAAGTATGCTTTTGAGGTTACACTTGCAAGCGGTTTTCTTGCAGCAATAACTCCTTCCTCTGCTGGGGGAGAACCTATAAGAGTGAAGATGCTTTATGATGCGGGAGTTGGTGCTGGAGAATCAACCGCCGTGGTACTTGTTGAGAGAATACTCGATGCAATATTCTTCACTGTAGCTTTACCCGTTTTTGTCATGTTTACCGGTTTTTCCATAAAACTTGGAATGGAAATCAGCTGTATTTTTGGTTTCTCTCTTTTTATGTTTTTGGTTTTCCTGTGGATTCTGCTAAAGAAGCCCGATAGGCTTGAAAATCTTTCTTACAAACTTGAAAAATTGGTTGGAAGGTTCAGCAAGAGGAGGAGTGAAGGTCTTGCAGAGAAACTAAAAGAGGAGCTGACTGCTTTTAGAGAGGCTCTTGCAATACTTGCCAAAAATTCTAAATGCGCATTAATTTCTCTGTGTGTGACTGTTATGATATGGATGCCCGAATTTCTCATACCTTCTGCCATACTTGCCGCCTTTGGATGTAAACCGTACTTTCTCTATTCAATAACAGCTCAGCTACTGCTTATTGTGATTTCCCTGCTTCCTTTGACTCCGGGAGCAAGTGGAATAGCTGAATTCGGTATGAGTTATCTATACTCCAAGTTTATACCACAGCATATAATTGGCATCTTAACAGCTCTCTGGAGAGTTATGACATACTATCTGAACATCCTTGCAGGTTTCTTTGTGATTAAAAGGAAGTATGTAGATGAAATTTAGGGGGTAAAAATGGTCAGAGTTAAGGTAAGACTTTTTGCCAGATTAAGGGAGGATTTTGGAAGGAAAGAACTCAATCTCGAAGTGAAAACGGTAGAGGATGTGCTGACATATTTTAATGTTAAAGATGTGATTGTAGCCATAAACAACGAGCTTGTTAGTTCCTCCGAACTGACAAAAGAGCTAAAAGATGGGGATGTTGTTGATTTAATGCCTCCATTTAGTGGTGGATAGTTGATTTAAACCAAAAAGAATAAAACCTTCAATTGCGGGTATGGTGTCATGAAGGTAGAAATTCCGGATGAGATTTACAGGAAAATTGAGGAAAGAGTAAAAGAAACAGAATTTAAATCTGTAGATGAGTACGTTGCGTATATTCTAAGAGAAGTACTCGAAAGTCTTGAGGAGGAAGAGGATCAGGTATTCAGCGAGGAAGAAGAGGAAAAAGTCAGGGAGAGGCTGAGGGCTCTTGGGTACATAGATTAAAATGATATATAGATTAAAAATTAAGATCTGGGTTTGGCTACGATTACAGCTCCACTTCCAGAAAGCATAAAACTATCAGTATTGCAAGTAACAAAAGCGCTTTTAAAGGGATTCAACTTTACTCTCTCTCCGTATGCTGACAGTTCTGCAAAACCTTCTACACAGCTGACGTAACAGTAGCCTTTATTTTCAATTTCTCTTGTAAAACTTCGAAATAGCCTCAGCATCCTGATTTCGAAGTTTTCACCTTTCAAACTGTCTTTTTTTGGATCAAACTTCAGCTCACTGGGATTGCACTGATTAAAGTCTATAACCTCCAATGCTTTTTCAAGGTGTAGCTCTCTGCCTCTACCATAATCGTAAACTCTATAGGTAATATCCGAGCAAGTTGAAATCTCATATATCAATCCTCTACATATTGCATGCACAGTTTTTGGAGGTATATGGTAGCCCTCATATTTCTCGCACTCAACTTTGTTTAAAAGCTCCTCAACTCTAAGCTCTTCTACAGCCTTAAGAAATTCTTCCCTCTCAACCTGTTTTTTGAATCCAACCATAAGTTCCGCTTTGTTCAGAGTTATCCATGCTTCTTCTTTGCCCCTATCCTCTTCTCCAAGTTTCTCAGCGTCCTCATCTGATGGGTGTACCTGAACGCTTAATTTCTCACCTGCATCTATGAACTTCACAAGAAGAGGTTTGTAGCCTGCCGATACCTCCTCAAACACATCACTCATCTTAACAATTTTACCCTCATATTCAACCAATGAAGGTCTTTTGGGGTGTGGAGAAATCTCCCATGATTCACCTATTTCTCCTACCACTCCCTTAAGTTTTGACAGTGTATCTCCAGCCCATGGTTTTTCGACGAGATTTTCCTCGATCTGAATTAGAAAGTACTTCATATTCTAAATTTTACATCAAATTATTTAACCGTGCCTGATTTTCTCAGAATGTGAAAACAGGTATCAAGTACGTTTATGGTCCTGTTCCCTCAAGGAGACTTGGTTCATCTCTTGGCGTAAATCTGACACCTTTCAAAACATGTAGCTACTCGTGCGTTTACTGCCAGCTTGGAATAACCACATGCAAGATTGCTGAGAGAAGATCATTCTTCCCGAGAGAAGAAGTTTTAAAAGAGATAGAAAGAGCACTTGAAAGTGTTAGAGCTAACTACGTAACTTTTGCTGGAGAAGGTGAACCGACGCTAAGTCTGGATTTGGGATGGCTAATTGAGAAAGTTAGGAAATTTATCAGTTTAAGAGATTTAAATTCAAAAATTGCAGTTATAACCAATTCTTCTCTTCTGTGGAGAAAGGATGTAAGAGAAGAACTCGCAAACACCGATTCGTGTCTGCCTTCTCTTGATGCTATCTCTGATAGTGTTTTTAGGAGAATAAACAGACCCCATAGAAGCATAAAAATTGAGAAGGTTGTTGAAGGAATTTTAGAGTTTGGGGATGATTACGACGGTGAATTAATGGTAGAAGTTATGCTTGTTAAAGGTTACAACGACAGCAGAAAGGAGCTTGAAGCAATAGCATCAGTATTGTCCGAGCTCAAGCCGGATAGAGTTCATGTTTTAACTCCTACAAGACCTCCAGCTCTGAACGTGGAACCAGCAGATGCAAAAACGATAATGCTAAGTGTTGAAATTTTTGAAGAAAATGGAGTAAATTCTTCAGCTATAAACTTTCCAGAGTGTGGTGAATTTGATTTTAGCGTATTCTCAAATGTTAAAGAAGCTATTAAGATTATGAGCAGACACCCAATGAGAGAAGAACAGCTTGAGAAGCTATCCAAGCACTTTGGATTAAGTATAGAGGAACTAAAATCCATTCCCGGAATTGTTGAGAAAAAATTTTGTGGTAGAAAATATTATCTTTATGTTCCATAAACAGGTAAGTTTATTTTTTCTTGGAGACTACAACAAACAATGGATTTGAGAGATAAGGTCTTGAAACTGTATGCAACTGTTACAACAAAAATGTACTTTGGAGAAGATTCCTTTTTCTCGGGTAGAGAGAGCTACAACCCGCTTGCACTCTTTAGCATTCTGTCAATTCTTACGAGTAGAAATGTCCTCGTTTTCGGAGATTACGGTAGTGGCAAAACTACAAGCTGTGAAAGAATTGCCTCGCTCCTCAAATGTGTACCACTTGAGTTTGTTCAAGCTTCAACTATTCACGGTCATCCCGAACAGACTGAAGAGAAAATAAAAGCAACCCTTGATCTCGGTGCATTGGAAAGGGAAGGCATAGAAGTTGTTAGATGGAGGGTAACACCTTTTTGCCCTGTGACAATCGTGGATGAAATTAACAGACTGCCTGCGGGAAAGCAGAACCTTATACTGAATGAAGTTGATAGGGGGATATGGAGTTACAGAGGCGCTACGCTTTTTTTGAGTAAAAAACCTCTGTTTGCAACTGTAAACTACGGAGACGAGGGTACTTCCAAGCTCATTCCACCTTTATCTGATAGATTTGATGTTGCAGTTGAAACCGGTAGAGTGGATGCAGTAATGAGGAGAAAGGTCAGAGCTGGTATAGATGATAGCTTTTTAAGGGATAGAGAGCTTGCTGAGGAGATGATAAGAAATGTACTCGAAATAAACGGTAGAGAAGCTGAAAACTACGTCAGAGAAGTAGCTGAAACTTTCGCTGAAGAGCTGAGCAAAAGGCTTAACTTTGAAGTTCTTATCCCGGAAGAGGCAGATGAAGTCAGGAAAGAAATTGAGGAGGTTGAACTGTTACCCGAAGCGGAAATGTTTCTTGATTATTTATCCCAAGAAGTTTACTGTCAGATGACGACAAAAAAAGATTTTTCGAGGTGTGACGGCTGCCACTATTCAATTTTTGCGTGTTCTGACATAGGAATTTTCTCCGGGAGAGCTGAAAACAGTATTGTGACTTTTGCAAAAGCCCTTTCTTGGCTTGAAGAAGTGGAATGCGGTATTCAGCAGGTTAAAGCTGTTCTTCCCTACTGTCTATGGCACAGATGTGGACTAAATCAAGGAAGAGTTGTGGAAGTTAGGGACATTGAAAAAAACGAGTGTGATGAAGTACATGCTTTGAAGGAGATAATAGAAGACGTGTTCAGAAGATGGGAAGAACATAGAGATTTTCAGATTATAGCATACAAAGCTCTACTTGAAGGAAACAAAGAAATCTTAGAAGAGTTGTGTGAAAAAATATCCCATCCACTGTTTAAATCCTTACTCGGGTGGTAGGAGGTGATCTCTTGAATTTTAAAAGAATTTTTTTAATTTTGATTATAATTGCATTGGTATGCGGATGCGCTCAACATACCCAGAACGCCGGTAAAAACGTTTCAAACAATGCTACAATAAAAAATTCAAGTGTTGCAAATTTGCTACCAGAAAAGTTGATGGGCATGCATAAGCTTGTGGCACTGAAAGGTGAAAATGCATTAAGCTTTGTCAAGAAGTCGCACAGAGGTCCCATAAAGTATGTGAAAGACATAGCACTCGTACACTACATCGGAAACAGTAGCATGATGATTGTATGGTTAACTGAGTATCCTTCAGCAAAAATTGCCGGAAACCAGACACTTCTTATGGTTAAGGGAATGGAAAAGTACGGTAGTGTATGGTCCCACGTTAACAAGACGAAACTCGGAAATCTGAGCGTTTACTATGTTCCGGGAAAGAATCAGTACTTTTTTTACAAGGATAAATACGTAGTGTATCTGATACCTGTAAATATGAGTGGAGCAGAAATAATGCATTTTGCTAAAGAAATATATGATAGACTACCATAACATTTAATTTTTTATTTTCATTAATTTCGATTTTGTTTGTTATATTTAATTTTAATATATTAGAAAACTAAAAACTTTTTGGTGAAGTAACCATTATTCTAAAACTACTATATACAACCATACTTCAGGAAAAACATATATTGGTGATTTTACTAAAATCAGTTATAGAAAAGCGAATATACGTTAACTCAAAGGGGGTGATATTATGGAGATTATCGCCCGACCTAAGGGTGGAAATATAGATAAAATGGCTGAAAAAGTGTTTATGGAGTCTCTCTCAATTCTTGGTGGCTTGAAGAGACTTGTTCAATTTAGAAACTTAACATGGCTACCTTCCTTGGCTGAGGCTGCTTATGTGATCGTATTAAAAAATGAAGCTGCAAAAACATACAAAGAAATTGCCGAATTCCTTGGAATTACTGAAACAACAGCAAGAAACATAGCCACTGCTGATGAAGAGAAGGTTAGAGAGTATATAGAGGGAGAACTTGAGGAAAGACCGAAAGAGCACATAGCTGGCGGTATAGCCAAACTCGCTTATACTAAGCTCAAAGAGAGTGGGAAGTTATATGAGAGTGAAGATATTGTTATAGGCAACAGAGAAATAGAAGCACTCGATATAGACTGGGCTGTCCATGTTCTTGCAAGAATAAGGGGTGTTGATTTTCCTGCAAGCAGAGATATATTAGAAGAAAAACTTAAGGGCATTGTTATAAAGGATAAAAAAATAGAAGATATATTAAGCAAACTTGAATATCCCATAAAAAATCCGGCAGAATTACTACACAAAATTAAATTAAATATTTAAATTTATCTAAATTTTATTTAAAAATTTACACAAACGTACTGGATAGGTATAAATAACTCCAAGTTCAGTAACCACCTGTGCATTCGGAAAAAATTGGACTTTGGTCAGCTGTTTCCATAGGTATCGGTGGAATGGTTGGTGGTGGAATTTTTGCAGTTCTTGGTCTGGCTGTACAGTTATCCGGAGGTGCCACTCCGTTTGCATTCTTTTTAGCAGGTGCAGTAGCGTTAATAACGTCCTATTCCTATGCAAAACTTTCCGTTAAGTATCCAAGTCAAGGAGGAACTGTAGAATTTCTCAACAGAGCCTTTGGAGATGGGATTTTCACAGGCTCCCTTAATGTTTTACTGTGGATAAGCTATATTGTAATGCTCTCTTTGTATTCCTATGCTTTCGGTAGCTACGCAGCAAGCTTCTTCCCTCACCAGTTTCATGTCTTTTATCGCCACATCTTTACAACACTGATTATTATAGTTCTTACAATCCTGAATTTGATGAGTGCTGGAGTTGTTGGGGAAGTTGAAGAGTACATAGTTGCATTTAAAGTAGCAATACTCATGTTTTTTGTAGTTGCGGGCTTATGGAGCATAAAGTTAAACAGGTTTTACCAGCATGTACCTCCTGCTCCAGAGCTTATTGCAGGTGGAATGGTAATATTTCTTGCCTATGAAGGTTTTGAGTTAATAGCAAACACAGCAATGGATATAGAAGATTTAAACATTCTTCCCAAAGCGTACTATATTGCAGTAGGATTTGTTGTGTTTCTGTATGTGGCAGTAGCAATTGTAACTGTAGGAAACCTACCTTTTCAGCAGATAATTAATGCAAGAGATTATGCTCTGGCTGCTGCTGCAAAACCTTTTTTGGGAGAAGCTGGATTTACACTTATAGCCATAGCCGCTCTTCTGTCCACAGGATCTGCCATAAATGCCACTCTTTACGGTTCAGCAAGGGTTAGTTATATAATAGCTAAGTATGGAGAGTTGCCAAAATTTCTCGAAAGAAAAGTGTGGAGTAAGCCAGTTGAAGGTTTGCTCTTAACATCCGCTCTGACGCTTGTAATGGCTAATACTCTAAGGCTTTCTAACATCTCCACACTTGGTAGCGCTGGTTTTTTGATCATTTTTGCTATGGTTAATATTGCAAACTTGAAGCTCAGGAAGACTACCGGGGCAAATCCGTTGATTTCCGGAGCTGGAAGTGTTATGTGTTTTCTTGCTCTATTAATTCTGCTTGCAGTTACAGTAAGGTGTCTCACGGACATGATCGTTTTCTTAGTGATTGTGTGCAGTTCTTTTGCTTTTGAATTGATATACAGGTCTGTTAAAAAGCTGGGTAAGAAAAATAATAAAAATATGTAAAAATATTATATAGAATTATGCCATATAGTTAATAGATACAACTAACAGAAACAATAGAAATAAAAGACAAAAAACTAAATTGTTTCAGTTATATAATTTTCAAGCTTTAAAGCAAAGGATAATATTTTTTCTTCTTCAAAGTGGTTACCCATTATCTGCAATCCTACAGGCAAACCCCTAACAAAACCCACAGGTAGAGACAATGCAGGTATGCCACCCATGTTTACGGGCACTGTGTTAACATCCATCTTGTACATTGTAAGCGGGTCTGCAAGTTCACCAATTTTGAATGGTAAAGCCGGCATGGTTGGGGAAATTAGAAGATCAAACTCCGAGAAAGCTCTTTCAAAATCTCTTCTTACAAGTGTTCTCACTTTTAATGCCTTTAAGTAGTATTTTCCATAATATCCAGCTGAAAGAGCGTACGTTCCAAGCATAATTCTCCTCTTAACTTCTTCTCCAAAACCAAGAGATCTGACTTTCGAGAAGTACCTCGTCCACGAGTCTAAGTTGTCGAGTGCAAAACCGTATCTGACACCATCGTACCTTGCAAGGTTTGAAGATGCTTCTCCAGTAGCTATTATGTAGTACGCTGCAAGAGCGTATTTGAACGATGGCATGGATACCTTCCCTACTCTGAAACCCATGCTTTTTATTAACTCCACCACCTCTTCAAACCTGCAATTTACGTCCTCGTTTCCACCCATCTCCTCAACTATACCAATTTTAAAGTTGTAGTCTCCATACTTATCCTCGAACTTGAAGCTTTTTCCAGCATTTGTTGAATCTCTACTGTCTTTACCAGCAATAACTTCAAGCAAAATGGCAACATCCCTTACACAGCACGCCATTGGCCCTATCTGTTCCAGTGAGTTAGCGTAGGGTATAAGCCCGTACCTCGAAACAAGTCCATACGTCGGTTTTAGTCCAACAACTCCGCAAAAGCTTGCAGGGCATCTGATGCTACCCCCAGTATCACTTCCAAGAGCAAGGACTGCTTCATTTCCCCCAAGACAGGCACCGCTACCGCCACTGCTACCTCCAGCAACTCTGCTTTCATCGTACGGATTTTTTACAACCCCAAAGTACGATGTTTCAGTTGTGGTTCCCATAGCAAACTCATCCATGTTCGTTTTTCCAACTATTATCGCCCCTTCCTGTTTCAACTTTTCAACAACATACGCATCAAAAGGAGGAATGTAGTTTTCAAGCATTCTGGAGCCGCATGTCGTTCTTATACCCTTAGTTGATATGCAGTCTTTAACTGCAACCGGTATACCTGCAATCTTCCCCTTTAGCTTTCCCCTATCATAGTCTTCTGCTCTCTTCAGAGCTTCCTCTTTACACAGGGTTATGTATGCGTTTAAATTGCTTCTTTCTATCCTCTCAAACAGTTCTGAAATCAGATCGTAACAGCTTTCACATTCCAGTCTGTTCTTCCATTCTTCTACAGTGAGCATATCAATCACTCCACAATCTTCGGACCTTTGAAGTAACCATTCTCCCTGTGTCTTGCATTTGCAAGAACTTCGTCTCTGCTTAGACTTTCCTCCGGTACATCTTCTCTGAAAACGTTTCTAAGAGGTAAAACGTGAAAAGTCGGTTCTACGTCCTCTTCCACTTCATCAAGCACATTAAAATAACTTACTATGTTTACGAGTTCCTTCTGAAACTTTTCTGCCTCTTCCTTTGTGATCTCTATCTTTGCAAGTTCTGCTATTTTGTAAACATCAGCTATCGTCAACATGGTATGCTGTTTGATTCAATTGAAATAAAAACGTTGGCAAGAGATGTTGCATATGAAAGTTTAATTGTGTATTTCTATAAAAAAATTAAATTAACAAATCATCAAACAGAAGTGTCTTTATTTCAAATGGTTCTAACTTTAACTTTGATTTATAATTCGTACACCGGGAGTACTCAAACTCGAGCAAGTTACATTCTCTATATTTAAAAGGCAGATTCACTTCTATCTCTTTTTTTGATGGATTAAACAGTCTAAGAACGTATCCTTTTCCACTTTCTGCCTTCTTTAGTACAAACAGTGCGTTGCATTTAAACAGAGAAAAACCTTCAAAACTCTCACAAGCTTTACAATCGCTCTCGCAATCTACAATTCTTAGTGGACTCCAGACCTCCAATGCTCTCTTGTAAACTTCTCCATCGTACCAGTCACCTCTATGCGGATAAACATAGTAAACAAAGTGGCTCTTCCCCAGATCACTCCATGGATTTGGATATATTGGTGATTTAAGGAGGCTAAGACCTATCTTTGAATCCCAGTTAGTGTAGCCATGTCGAGACGGACATATAACAGCTACTCCATACTCCCCATCACATACATCTGCCCACCTCAGAGCAGGAACCTCGAATTTTGCCTGTTCCCAAGGTGTATTCCTTACAGCAAGCCGCTCAACAACACCGTACGGCACTTCGTAAAATGATGTCCAGTTATGGACATTAAAGTTAAACCATGCTTTTAGAAGGACTTCCTTATCATACCATTCCAGATCTGTATCAAATTCAAGAAGTTTACTATTTGCTTTCAGCTTTACTGTCTGTACGAATCTGGAATTTCCATATTTTTTATAAAATTTTACCCCGCACCACAGGTCACTTTTGATCAGTTCGTATCCCTCGCAATCAAGTTCAACACCCTCCAGTAAAAAGTCCTCGTTTATATCCCACGCATCCCACATACCCGGAGTATCGACGTGTGCTATGACCACGTTACTTCTGCTTCTGATTGCCTCTCTATCCGAATCCTTGTCATAAAGAGAAATTAGCTCTCCTTTCTCATTCAAGATAGCTTTGATGTATTTGTTTTCCATTACTATTTTCTCACCATCTTTTTCAATTCTAACATGTTCAGATTGCTCAGATGTTTGTCTAATATCCGCCCATCCAAATGAAGGAGCCCTGACAAGCAGATTTCCATCCACAACTTCTTCTCTTTCCCAAGGAAGATCATTGAAAACAGCCCTGCTCAATCCGCACTTTTTGGCTATCCAGCCCATTGACTTACCGGCTATCTCTTCAGCTTTTTTAATTACATCCCTGAGATCGCTCTCAACATCGATGTAAACCTCCCTTATTGAAGAACCGGGGAGCACATCATGAAATTGATGTAGCAGAACCCTCTTCCACAGATGCTCAAGCGTCTTTGCCGGATATTCAAGACCAGCCATACTTGCAATACTCGCCCAGATTTCAGCTGTTCTGAGAACAGATTCTGCTTTTGCCATGAGTTCCTTCATTCTTATATTTGTTGTGTATGTACCCCTGTGAGCTTCTACGTACAGTTCTCCTTCCCATGTTTGAGTTACTCTGCCCGATACTTCCGAGATATACTTATCTTCCACACCTTTTACAACCTCTGGAATGTATGGTAATTCGTTCATGTGCTTCTGCATTTCGACCATTTCCCATGTTATACCCCCACCACCATCACCATAACCGTATACGTAAATCATTGGTACTTCGTGTCGATTTTTGTACATTTTCCACTGGGTGTATAGATTCTTAGCAGTCATGGAGGACTTGTAGCTCATCATTATATGTGTCGGTATTTCACTACCATCAATCCCCTTCCATATGAATGCGTGATAGGGAAATTCATTTCTCTCGTTCCACAGAATTTTATAAGTTGTAAAAACCTCTATTCCAGATTTTATGAGTATCTGGGGAAGAGATGCTGCAAACCCAAAAGTGTCGGGTAGCCAACCAATTCTCGCAATTCTACCGAACTTCTCCAACAAATATCTTTGTCCGTAAAGAAACTGCCTGACAAGAGATTCACCGTCTATAAGCTGTGTATCACTTTCAACCCACATGCCCCCGACCGGGATGATCCTGCCCTCTCTAATCAGCTTTTTTATCTTGCTAAACAATTCTTGATCCTCTTCAACCCACGAAAAGTACTGGGAAGAACTTTGAGCAAAACTGACATCATATTTCTCAAGCAAGCGTACTGTTGTGGATAGAGTCCTTAGAATCTTTCTCTTTGTTTCATCGTACTTCCATAGCCATGCAGCATCTATGTGTGCATGTCCAAAAGCATAGACTTTTCCCATTTTAGGGAATTCGGCTTTAAGTTTTCTCAATGCCGAGCCAAGTTCTGCCTCAACTCTTCTAATTTCATCAAGGTAGTAGCTTTTTTTAGGCTTTAAAATATCCTCAACTTCTCCTTTTAGTATTCCAAATCCATAAACTGCGGAGAGAAACATGTAATCGGGTCTGACGTCTCTTATATCAAACCTGCCAATTTTCAGTTCTCTTATTCCAAGTCCACCGTCGTATAGTAGCATTCTGAGCAAAGTTATCTGGGTTATGCTCGGTACAGACCTTACCCTCAAAAGAATTGAAGAAATTTCCTCAGTAATTGCTTTTTTCAAATCGTCTTCTTTTAACTCCTCTATGAAACTGACAAGATCAAGTAGCCTTTGAGCCAAAGAGTACGGCTCCCAGAGAATTCCAATTAGTATTGCATACTTAAAACGAAATTGCCATTTGTGATAGCCAAACATTGTTAGCGGTGTTGCCTCGATTAATAGCTCGTGTTCTCCAGCCTCCAAAGGGATATACGTGTGAACATCATCTATTCCTGCGTAGCTTTTCCCATCCACCTTTAAAAGCCCGTTTCCATCCATACATACTTTGAGAAACCACGTTAAATCGTTATCCGGTACACTTACCTTTGACTTTAGCACAAAAACATCTTCCGGTTTGGCATCGCATGTAAAAGGTAGCACGACACTTTTACCGTTTACAGTCCATTCATTTATAAATAGATGTTCCCTTATAGATGTAGCCATTAGGTCAAACGCTTTTCTCTCTATTTCAGCGGGATGCATCATGATAAAAAGACGTGAGCAGGTGAATAAAGCTATTTTCACTTTTTAGTTTTTTCTAAAGTGTTAGTTTTTCCATACGAAAAGAAATTAAAAGTCATTTCTGTTATTGCATGGAAACGTATTTTTATTTAACACCATTTTTATTTGCTTTATAACTTTCTTAAGTCTGTGGTATATTCTAACAGATTCTTCTAACAGATTCATGACTTATTTCTTCAAATTTCTTCAAAAAGTTAAAAACATGCTTGTTTTCCTTAAAGAAAGACCAAAAAAGTATAATAAATCTAGTATTTTTAATTCCACATCTTTCTTGTTCCTCCGAAAGATGGATTTAACGTAGTCCACTAATTGCCTTAGAGAGAGTTGCATATGTTGCTTAACTATTATTTTTTGTTGCTATTCTTGACAGTGCCAAGTTATTTTTATACCAATTATTTAAATATATTTTTAAATAATCTAATCTTAAAAACTTTAAAAATTAAAAAAGTTAAAACGGCAATCGCAATCCAAGACCGCTCTCTATCATTTTCCACCCCA
>QNXS01000081.1 GCA_003978865.1 Archaeoglobus sp.
ACACCCTAATTTTAAATTTTAAAAATAAAAAAGAGATTCAGTGAGTATGGAATTTTGGATGAGATTTGATGAGATTTTAACGATCACGGAACATGTTTGATAAGAGTTTGAGATTTCTTATCAGGCTTTTATTATCAGATTTTTCTGAACTCGTCTGTTGAGTATTTGAATAAGAGGTCGATGGCAAAATTATTTAGAGACTGCCTTAGGGATTACGATCTGTTGATTTAAAAACACTTAAAGCTCTCTCAACGGCTATCTTGTGCATTTCAGCAGCGAGGTGAATACCTCCTCCTATTCCCCTTGTTGCGAGACACGGGTAGAGCTGGGTATACAGTCCCGCCAATCTTGGAGCTTCTCTTGTTTCAGTTCCCTCAATTTCCTTAACAAACCTTGTGGCACCGCAGAATGCACATCTTTTTACTTTTGCCTTGGATATTTTACCCTCTTCCACATTCAGCTCAAAAGCAGGCTTTCCGTACACTTCAAAAAACCACTCGAAGCCATCAACCTCCTTAACTACACAGCAGATTTCCGGCATTAAAATCTCCGCATTTGTGACTTCTCTCATCTGTTTTTTCGATCCAGTTTTGCCCTTCTCTCCCGTTATTATCAGAAGTTCAGCTTCGCTACACTCAGCCAAGATCAGGCTTACGTCCGGATGTGTTGCATAGCATATCAGAACTTCAACATTCAAAACATCCTTTAGACTCTCACCTTTAACCACATTTATTAGAGATTCCAATTCATCAAAGCTTTCTACTACTTCTGGTATCTCTTCTGGTAGATTTGCAAAGTATACTTCGAAGAACTTATCCATCTCTTCAGCTGTCTTATAACCGTGCAAACCTCTACCAACTATACCTACGGTGTGCATATATCGAACAACCTCTCCTTTATTTTCTTGAAAGGTTTGAGATCGCAAACTTCATATGGGGGAATGTTAACCATATCCGCTTCAACAAAGCACCTGTCGTAAGGAATAACTCCCAGAACATCGTAACTTTCAGAAACTCTTTTAACTATCTTTCTTGCAGTGTCACACTCTATATACTTGTTCACAACCACAGCAATCCTTTCTATTTCTATATCCCGTGATAGCTTTTCTATCCTTCCAAGCGTTTCGACCGACCTCATTCCCGGCTCTACTACTGCAATGAGTAAGTCAACACCCTTTGCAGTTCCCCTGCCTAAGTGCTCTATCCCAGCTTCCATATCCAAAATAAGTACGTCATCACTGAATATAGCATGTCTAAGCACAGCTCTCAGGAATGCATTCTCGGGACAGAAGCAACCTTCTCCTCCTTTTTCTATCGTTCCGAGAACTACTACTCTAACACCAGCATTGTTTACTGCAGAATACTTTTCGAAGATGTCATCCACTTTTGGATTGTATCTGAAAGCTCCAAAAGGAAGTTTCACCCTCTCCTCTATTATGTGCCTGAGAGAGGATAATGGAGTTATATCTTCATTTATACCAAGAGCGGAGGGCAGATTTATTGAAGAGTCGCAATCTATTGCTGTAACTCTAAAACCATCTTTTGCGAGAAGATAAGCTAAAATAGCAGCAAGCGTAGTCTTTCCTACCCCACCCTTCCCGGAAATTGCCAGTTTTACGGGCTTTCTCTTTTTTCCTTTTTCCTTTTCATCCATAATCGTACACCTGTCAGACTTTTATTCTCTCGATGCAGATGTACCTCAACCCTTTTATATCAAAGCAAAACACCATCTTCTTTCTCACAGCTCTCGCAACTCTGACATGGGATGCCAGTTCAGATGCTCTGATTCTTTCAGCCACTTTTACAAGATACTTCGAGTGGGGCAAATCTCTAAGATTTTCTACTTTTTCGTAAACTCTAAAATCACTTCCAAATTTAAAACCTGTTTTTACAACAAAACCTCTGTCTTTAAGATCTCTGTAAACTGCATATCTCTCTTCAAACTTTTTTTCCATTTGCCTTGCCGTGTATTTTAGTTTTTCATTGCTTACATCGAGCTTCAATAAACCCTTTTCAGCCAAATATACCGCTTCTACAAGCGACAAATTTACAATACCGTCATTCATACTGCCATAAAAAAATTTTTCAAAGATTTCTTTATTACATGTCAGAACTCTATCTCCAGCAAATACCCCATCAAACGGTTTAATGTTCTCCCTATGCCTACCTACGCAATTCCACTCAGAATGTTTATAATATGTAACATCTCCCTCTTCATCCACAATTGCAAGATTAAACTTTCTTCCAACTATCTCCCTGAAATCAACGAAGTCTCTCTCTGAAATTGGTACAAAAATCTCATTCCCGACTATAAAATTTTCTTCTACCTTAATTTTTCTTCCTCTGTTCCTTAAATCGCTGAAGACAAAAAAGAGTAGAGTGTTTTCCTTTTTTTTAAAGCACCACTTAAGAATTTCTGTTATATTTAGCTTTTTTTCGTTGAGATAAACGGAACAGCCTTTCGTAGAAAGGTACGCAACCTCAACGGGATGTAGCAATACAGAGTTTCCTCTCTCCCTGCCAAACCCCCTCCTTGCAAGGTTCTTCGACCTGCTTACACCATAATCTTCGAATACATCAATTCTTGCCACTTTAACCCCTTCCACTTAAGTTTATTTTACGTTTTTTAAATCGTAATTTTTAGAATTTTCAGAATTCAAAAGTGCAACAAAGAATCCACAGCAATCGTGAATATGAGGCCAGAATCTTGCAACGCTTCTCCACTTCTTGAATCTTATTCTTCCAAACTTTTTTATACCATAACTTCTCCATCTGTTTACTTCCCTACATCTTATCTTCTCAATACAGTCCTCAAATAAAACCATATTTCCCTCATTTTCCTCAAATGTAATGGAGCACGTTGAGTAAAGCACAGAATTTCCTGCCCTTAGGGCATTCTCTACCATTTTCCTCTGAAGGCTGATCGTAGATTTAAACTTCTCCATATTAAATCTCCACTTGATACACGGATACTTTCTTACAGCCCCGGTTGTTGAACATGGAGGATCGAGCAGGACTTTGTCAGCTTTCTCCTCAACTTTAAAGCTTGCTCCATCTCCAAGCCTGCATTCAACCACCTCAACTCCAAGCTGTCTCATTTTTGCAATCATCCTTTCAAGTCTGCTTCTGGAATTATCAACAGCTACTATTCTTCCTCTGTTCTCCATTAACATAGCAAGCTGAGATGTTTTTATTCCCGGGGCAGCTGCCAGATCAAGAACAAAATCTCCCGGTTCAGGTGAAAGAACGTGGGCTGCTATAGCTGACGCCAGATCCTGAACAACGTACTTTCCTTCTTCGTGCCACTCCAAGATTGACGGATGTTTGTCCCACTCCTCAACTTTGAAGACGTATGGCAAAATCGTTTCACTCAGTTCACAGTGTTTCTCCAGATACCTTCTGACACTCTCAACTGAAGCTTTGATCTCATTAACTCTCACGTAGGTTACATCTTTCAGATTGGACTGCATAAGTTCAACAGCATCTTTACCTACAAGCCTGAGAGCCATCTTAACGTACCACTCCGGGTGGTGGAGTTCAATAGCCATTTTTTTAATCGGGTTGAGTTTTTTGAGTTCTTTTTGTATGTCAACACTTTCAGCTTTTCTCATAACAGCATTAACAAGGGATGCTGCTCCGTATCCAAGTTTCTTTGCTATTCTAACTGTAGAATCTGTCGCAAGCGCAGGATGTACATTGTGATACAACATTTCATAGACTCCAATTCTTAGCACGTTCCTGAGAAAGGGATTTAGTTCATCTATACTCTTTCCTTTTAGACATAGCTCAATAACAAAATCTATTGTGTTTCTCCTCTTCAGACTCTCAATAACGTAAGCATGAATGCTACCCCTCACTTTGACATCTTTTAGCATTGGTAAATCTTTGTAAAGTGAATTAATAACTTTCTTTGTTGCTTCTTTTACTGAAATTAATTCTTCTCCTACATCAACTTCTGTTAGTATTTCAGCTGCAATTTCTTGAGTTGAAACAAATTGATTGCAAAAGTTTCTACCGCGTCCCATCACTTAGAAATAAAATTAAAGTCGGTCAAAAGCTTTTGCTCCAACAATCACAGTTACAACTGAGAATATCAGGCTTGCAACTAAGTCGAACCATGCTGGTAATACGGAATTTTTAAGAAGGACAGCTCTAAGTCCGTCGACTCCATAAAACAAGGGATTTAGATATGCCACTGGTAAGACTACTGAAGGCAGGTTTGAAATTGGAAATACAGCTCCAGAAAGAAAGAACAGTGGAAATATTACAAAGTTTATTACCAGTCCGAATCCATGAAAGTCCCTTATAAGCGCTGCAAAAAACAGTCCCATACCCGTGAAAGTAATAGCCATGAGAACTATGAAGGGTAGAGATGCTACAATCCCGGTTGTAGCGGGAGAAAAACCGAGTGGTACTGATAGAATCAGTATTGCCATAGCCTGAAAAACTGATGTCGTTGCACTTCCAGCTATTCTACCGCATATAACCGCAACATTACTTACCGGAGCTACAGCAATTTCTTTCAAAAATCCAAATTCTCTGTCCCAGAGGACTGAAAGACCGGCAAACGTAGATGAAAATATAACCGCCATACCCGCAATTCCGGGAGTTAGAAAATCAATGTAACTCGTTACTCCCTGAAATTGAACACCTTTAAATCCGCTTCCAAGAAAAATAAGAAACATAAGTGGCATTGCAAGCGAGCTTACGAATCTGGACTTTGAACGAATAAGCCTTTTCATCTCCCTCAGCCATAGAACGTAGATCGAGAGAAGCAGTTTAGACTCCATCAAACTTCCTCCCAGTTAACTTCATAAATACATCTTCCAGTCCCGGTGTTTTTACACTTACAGCTTTTACTTTTATACCGGATCTGCTTAGGGACGAAAGTAGTTTTGGTATGAGTTCGTCTCCTTTGCTCGCTATTATTTGTATGGTTTTTCCATCCTCTCCAATATTAACTTCCATAACTTCTTCAAATTTCTCTATTACTTCAAGTCTGCATGGCTCAAAAAGCTCAATGTATACAGTATCTTCTCCAAGTTCTCTTCTGAGACCGTCTACAGTTCCAATTTTTACAATCTTTCCTCTATCTATTATTGCAACCATATCACACAGGTTTTCAGCCTCCTCTATGTAGTGCGTAGTCATGAAAATTGTAATTCCTTTACTCCTCAACATTTTGATGTAGTTCCATATTTTTCTTCTCGTTTGAATATCCAAACCGAGAGTGGGCTCATCAAGAAACAACACTTCTGGAGTGTGAACAAAAACCCTCGCCATTTCAAGCTTTCTTTTCATTCCTCCGGAGAACTTCTCAACAAGTACGTCTTGCCACTCCTTCAATCCAACAAGTTCTAAAGCTTTTTCAATTCTCTTCTCTCTTTCCTTTTTGCTTACTCCATACAGCATCGCATGGAACTCAAGGTTCTCTCTTGCTGTAAGACGCGTATCCAGTGCCGGTTCCTGAAAAACAACCCCGATTCTTTCTCTTACTTTTATCTTCTCCTTCACACTGATACCTGCAACTTCCGCATAACCGGAATCCGGTTCGATTAAAGTTGTAAGTATGTTTGTCAGGGTTGTTTTTCCCGCTCCATTTGGACCGAGCAAAGCAAATATACAGCCTTTTCTAACCTTAAAACTTACACAATCAAGGGCTTTTGTCCCGTTGTACCTCTTCACAAGTTCATCAACAACAATACTGTACATTGAAGCTTTGTATTCTTGCAGGTTTATTTAGCCATTACCCAGCTACTCAGCTACTGTTAATGTTGTGTATAGTCCGAAAAAATGAAGAAAATAATGAAGAATTAAAGAGATTAAATTATAAAGGAGGTATAAGCTTGATGCTTACAATAGACAGAATCTATATACTGCTCCACCTAAGAAAAGCAAGGGTTGATTATGCAGGAATGATTTCGAAATTAACGGGATTACCACTGAATAGAATAAATGAGAATTTGAACTATTTGATGGAAATGGGGCTTGTGAAGAGAGACAGCGGTTCAGCAATAAAGAGAAGCAGAGCCAAGTTTAAGAAGGCTCACGAGGTTCACAAACATCACACATACTACAGATTGACGAGAAGGGGAAAGTTGCTTGCAAGAAAGATAGCTGAGGAAATAGACAGAGTAATTGATGAGATTGCGGGTGACGGGTCATACAACTACGTTGTTGAACTTTCGAGGAAAGGGAAGCTTACTGAAGTACCGGGCTGTTTGAAAGAACTTGGATTTATAACAGAGAGTGGCAAAAAAACGAAATTTTTTGAAGCTTTCAGTTATGTTGCCGGAATTTAACTTTACTTGAGACACATCTTTTTGCACAATCACGAAAACTGTTTTAAATTGGCAAATTCTGGAAGATTGCATGAGTGAGATACTGGAAATGTTGATAAGAAGAGGCTTCCTCTGGCAATCATTCGAAATTTATGGTGGGATGGCAGGTTTCATCGATTATGGACCTCTCGGTAACGGTCTCAGAAGAAGACTTGAGAACTTGTGGAGAGAGTTCTTTGTCGTAAATGAGAGAGCGGTTGAGATAGACACACCAACTGTGGGAATAGAAGAAGTCTACATCGCTTCAGGACATGCTACATCTTTTACAGATGTTGCAATTGAATGTAAAAAATGTGGTAAAGTTTATAGAGCTGACCATTACATCAAAGAAGTACTTGGCTTAGAAGTAGATGAGAGTGTTGAAGCTATCAGAGATATTCTAAGCGAGTTCGATCTGAAGTGCGATTGTGGTGGAGAGTTTGGAGAACCTGCACAATTCAATCTTATGTTTGAAACCAGAATAGGACCGGGAAAAGGTAAAAGAGGATATCTAAGGCCAGAAACAGCTCAGGGGATATTCATTGCTTTTAAAAGACTTGCAGATTATTTCAGGGATAAACTACCTTTCGGTGTTGCTCAGATCGGCAGATCCTACAGAAACGAGATAAGCCCGAGACAGGGGGTTATTAGGTTAAGAGAATTTAATCAAGCAGAATTAGAGTACTTTATAAATCCCAGAAATAAGAGGCACCCAGAATTTGATAGATACAGGAACGTCAAGGTAAAACTCGTGGACAAAAGTGATGCTGAGTATGAGATTGCTCTTGGAGATGCGGTTGAAAAAGGAATAATCCTCCATGAAGTGATAGCATACTTCATAGCCAAGACGAGAGAATTTCTGCTTAAAGCGGGGATCGATGAAAACAGACTAAGGTTTAGACAACACAAAGACGATGAGAGAGCCCATTATGCATCAGATTGCTGGGATGCGGAAGTTTACACGGCATATGGGTGGATAGAGGTTGTTGGAATTGCCGATAGAGGGTGTTACGACCTGAGCAGGCACGCAAAATTCAGTGGAGAGGATATGTCGATATTTGTCCCGTTTAAGGAGCCTGTGAAGGTGAAAAAAAAGGTTATAATACCTAACATGAGCAAACTTGGCCCGATTTTCAGGCATAAAGCGAAGAAGGTCGCAGAAGCTTTGAAAAGTATGGAGGCTGAAGAAAGCATAGTTGTTGAAGTAGATGGAGAGAAAATTGAGGTACCTCCAGAGTGCTATACGATTGAGGAAGTTGAAGAAATACAGCACGGAGAAAAAATAGTACCCCACGTGATAGAACCATCTTTTGGATTAGACAGAATAACATACGCAATACTCGAACATTCCTTCGATACAGATATTGTTGATGGAGAAGAAAGAAAAGTTCTAAGGCTAAAGAGGTGGATTGCTCCAGTTCAGGTTGCGGTTTTACCCCTGCTCTCAAGAGATCCTTTTACTGAAAAAGCTAAGGAAATAACGGAATTACTGAAGAAAAGAGGAATATTCACAGAATACGACGATTCGGGTAGTATAGGGAGAAGGTACAGAAGGTACGATGAAATAGGTACTCCATTCTGCATAACAGTTGATCACCAAACATTTGATGACAACAGTGTGACAATAAGAGACAGGGATACAACATCTCAGGTAAGGATTGGGCTGGGAGAGCTGGTAGACGTTCTTTTAGAACTTCTAAACTCAGAAAAGGACATAAGGGAGTTTGGAGAAGTTTTCAGGGATTGAAAACTGAATTATAGATAAATTTACAGTTAGTTGATCAAATCAAAAAATTTGAGAAATGGGAAAAAGAATGGAAGCAAAAGATATTAATCCAATCAACTAAACTGAAAGCGGTGACGATAATGGTCGAACTGGACAAGCTAAGATTTGGAACAGAGCTTATAAAAAGAGGCTTTGCCAAGATGCAGAAAGGTGGAGTTATAATGGATGTAACAAATGCCGAGCAAGCTGGAATTGCCGAAGATGCTGGAGCTGTTGCGGTGATGGCTCTGCATAAGGTGCCTGCAGATATAAGAACGGCTGGTGGAGTTGCAAGAATGGCAGACCCCAAAAAAATTCAGGAGATCATGGATGCTGTAACAATTCCGGTGATGGCTAAGGTGAGAATCGGCCACGTTGCTGAGGCTAAGGCTCTTGAAGCGATAGGCGTAGACATGATTGACGAAAGTGAAGTTCTAACTCCAGCAGATGTATTCTTTCATATAGACAAGAGAAAGTTCACAATACCATTTGTTTGTGGTGCGAGAAATCTTGGAGAAGCTGTCAGGCGAATATGGGAAGGGGCTGCGATGATAAGAACGAAGGGTGAGGCAGGTACTGGAAACGTCGTTGAGGCAGTAAAACACATGAGGTTGATAAGTAAAGCTATATATGAGCTAAGGAAGATGCAAAAAGAGGCAGTATACAGCGTTGCAGAGAGATTTGCAGAACCTTACTGCAAACTTGCAGACAGCGTGATAGAAGATATGGGTTTAAAAAATATAACATCCAATACTGTAGTCTATGAGGAATATACACTTGCAGACATAGTTGAGGGCATATACCGTGTTCTTCTTGAAATTAAAGAGCTCGGCAGATTGCCGGTGGTTAATTTCTCTGCCGGAGGAATCGCAACTCCAGCAGATGCTGCATTCATGATGCAACTTGGTGCAGATGGAGTTTTTGTCGGCTCAGGAATATTCAAGAGTTCAAATCCGCCCGAATATGCGAGGGCAATAGTTGAGGCAGTTAGACACTACGATGAGCCGGAAATCGTTGCGGAGGTTAGTAAAGGTCTTGGAGAGGCTATGAAGGGGCTTGACGTCTTCAAACTTGGTGATGAGGAGAGGCTGCAGGAAAGAGGAGTTTAAGAAAGTAAGGAGAAAAAATGAGAGTTGCAGTAGTGGGAGTTCAGGGGGATGTTGAGGAGCATGTTTTAGCAACTAAGCTTGCAATGAAAAAGCTTGGAATTGAAGGAGATGTTGTTGCCACAAGAAGACCGGGTGTAGTTGAAAGAAGTGATGCCGTAATACTACCGGGGGGAGAGAGCACAACCATAAGCAAGCTGATTTTCAGAAATGTTGGTAGAAAGAATATGGCTGAAGAGATAATCTCCCTTGCCGAGCAGGGAAAACCTGTTATGGGAACGTGTGCTGGTTTAATTCTCCTTTCAAAGTATGGTGATGACCAAGTTGAGAGAACAGAAACAAAACTTCTTGGTTTGCTTGATGTGAGGGTTAAGAGAAATGCCTTTGGAAGGCAGAGAGAGAGCTTTCAAGTTCCCCTCAAATTTAAGGGAGTAGGTACAGTTGAAGCTGTTTTCATAAGAGCTCCAGCAGTTGTTGAAGTTGGAAGAAATGTTGAAGTTTTAGCAGAGTTTGAAAGGTACGTGGTTGCAGTCAGGGAAGGTAGTGTTATCGGGCTCGCATTTCATCCAGAGCTGAATGCTGAATTTGGGGATACCAAAATTCATGAATACTTTTTAAATGCATCTCTGGATTAAAATTTAATCAATTTAATCAATGTTTAATAGTTGCATATAGCTTTCAGTATCGGAAACGCCGGGTTGACACTGGTTTGCCAAAACATTTATTGTCCATAAAACTACCGTTGGCTTAATGGCTATAGCAAAGAAAACACTGATACTAATACTACTTGTCTGTCTTGTAACAAGAGTTTACGCTCTCTCAGCCCGACCGGTTGATCATGATGAAAGTATTCACGCTTGGATGTCATACATACTTGAAAAAACTGGAAAGTACCATTACGATCCAACCTACCACGGGCCCTTACTATACCATATAGCAGCTTTTGTATTTTACTACTTTGGAGATTCTATTTTCAACGGCAGAATGATAATTGTAGCTTTCACACTTATGGGTATTTTCTTTGCATGCCTTTATGAAAGATGGATTGGCAGAAACGTTTATTTGTTTTTGTTTGTCCTGCTGTTCTCGCCATCAATTCTATACTACTCGCGTTATATGAGAAACGACATGATACTTGTTCCGTGCTTTATAGCGGCAATTTACTTTTACATGAGGTATACTGAAACTTCCAAACCCTACTTTGCATGGGCAAGTTCATTTTTCTTGGCTTTAATGGTGTGTTCAAAAGAAAATGCATATATATATATTCTAATTTTTCTAAGCTTTTTGGTTGTTTATGGTGTATACAGAGATGGAATTCATTATATTACGGATAAACTACTTAAATGGAATAGGAACAAGGTCTTTGTACTGCTTGGAAGTATTTTTATTTATATATTTATATTTGCTTTCTTTTATACAAGTGCTTTCAGAAGACCGTATGGAATATATGAAGGAACTTTTGGGGCTATAAGTTACTGGGTGAAAATGCATGAACTGAAAGATCATTGGGAGCCAATATACTACTATACTAAGATATTTTTGGAGTATGAGTTTCTGAGCCTTGGATTATTTATAGGCGGTGCTGTGGTATTTCTTGAAAAGTTCTTGAAGTATACAAGAGCTAAATTAAAAATTGGCAGATTTGAAGCTTTGGTATTTTACTGGGCGGTAATGTCTATTGTGGCATACCATATCCTCAATCATAAAGTCCCTTGGCTTACAGTACACATGGTTGTACCAATGGCTCTGCTTGGCTCGATATACTACAAAGATTCCAAGGCAACAAGGGCAGCAATAGCAATTGCAATGATCTCGACATTTGCAGTTGCAGTTCATTTAACTTACTTAGACTACAACAACGCTTGGAATGAAGACCTCGTTTATATTCAGGCTCAACCGAGCATAGTTAAGCTTGCAAACAGATTGATTAAACTTAGAGAGGAGGGTTATTCCATATTCATCTATGAACCCAAGAACGATTACTGGCCTTTACCGTGGTATCTTAGGCATTACCGTGTAGCTTACTGCAATCACTGGATACCGGGATTTGATTACGTTGTCACAACAATCAGAGCTCTGTCGCAGGTAAAAAGCTATGGTTATAAGGTTCTCGGGGTTTATCAGGGAAGACCGGGCTGGTACTATTACTTGATGAAGAAGGAATAACGAATTAATGAGAGTCTCATCAGAAGTATCATAAAGCGACTGATCAATTCGGGTTCATGGAGTTTGAAAAGTTGAAGCCACCAGATGATGGTAAAAAAATAGAGTATGTTGATGGCAAACTTCTCGTACCGGACAATCCTATCATCCCGTACATAGAGGGGGACGGGATAGGGAAAGATGTAGTACCTGCAGCTTTGAAAGTTCTTGATACTGCTGCTGAGAAAACGGGAAGGGAGATTGTTTGGTTTAGGATATATGCTGGAGAAGACGCTTACAAACTTTATGGCAACCACCTGCCGGAAGACACAATTAAAGCAATAAAAGAGTACAGAGTGGCAATAAAGGGACCACTTACAACACCAGTGGGAGGAGGATACAGAAGTCTGAACGTCACGATAAGGCAAACCCTCGATCTCTACGCCTGTGTAAGACCAGTTTACTACATCGATGGCGTACCAAGTCCGCTGAAAAAACCTGAAAACGTAAATTTAATTATATTTAGAGAAAATACTGAGGATGTTTATGCGGGTATAGAATGGCCCAAAGGTAGCGACGAAGCAAAAAAGCTGATAGACTTCCTTTCAACTCTTGGAGCTAAGATAAGGGAAGATTCCGGAATAGGTGTAAAGCCAATAAGTGAGTTTGCAACTAAGAGACTTGTCAGGATGGCAATAAAATATGCTATAGAAAATAAAAGAAGGAACGTAACTCTCGTACACAAAGGTAACATAATGAAGTATACTGAAGGTGCTTTCAGAGACTGGGGATATGAGGTTGCAAGAGAGGAATTTCCAAACACGACAGTAACAGAAGATGAGCTTTGGGAAAAGTTTGAAGGAAAACAACCTGATGGGGTTGTTGTTGTAAAGGACAGAATAGCAGATAACATGTTCCAGCAACTGCTTACAAGAACGGCCGAGTACGATGTGCTTGCCATGCCAAATTTGAACGGAGATTACATAAGTGATTTTGCTGCGGGACTTGTAGGCGGTCTTGGAGTAGCTCCCGGATCGAACATAGGTGATGGCATGGGTGTTTTTGAGCCTGTACATGGTTCGGCTCCAAAATACGCCAAGCAGAATAAGGTAAATCCAACAGCAGAGATTCTTAGCGGGGCTTTGATGTTCGAATATCTTGGGTGGAATGATTGTTCTGAGCTAATAAAGAAAGCTGTGGAGATTACTATAAAAAGTAAAGTCGTCACATACGATATTCACCGCCATACTGGTGGAAAACTCGTAGGGACAAGGGAGTTTGCGGAGGCAGTTGTTGAAAACATGCACTCTTTATAATTTTTTAAAATTAACTGTAATATTAGCTTAAAGTTACAGTAAGAAAAAATTTAATATCGTGCATGTTAGCGGGTGAGTGATCAGCATGAAAAAAATTCTGATAATTTCCGTAATTTCCGTAATATTGATAGTAATACAAACCGCTGTTGCTAATGCTCAACTAACTGCAAGCGTGAGTTTTAGTCCAAAGTCACCTTTACCGGGAGATCATGTAAGAGGAACTTTAACAGTAGAGACTTCAAGTTCAGAAACAATTTCCAGTATAACTTTTGTTTCAACTTTACCAATAATTCCCAGAGAAGTATCAGGAATAGGGAAAATACCGGCAGGAAGCACGTATAGTTTGCCTTTCACACTAACGGCACAATCTCCCGGAATTTACACAATAAAAGTTTATATAACAACAATAAATGGAACTTTAGTTAAAACATTTAATCTAAATGTTGTCAGTTCAAAACCAGAGATTGTAATAGCAAGCCCGATAACCTTAGGAGAGGTAAACAAAGTTCACTTTACACTGTACAATCCAGTAGATGCTATGAACATCAAAGTTACACCACTGTTTAACGCATATCCACGTTCAATAGTAGCAGATAAGGGAGGAACGTTCATCTTCTATCCGAAAAAAGCAGAACCCCTAAGATTTAGAATAGAGTTCTATGACAGTTTTCCGTCAAACTACCACAGTTACGTGCAGACAATCAATCCGTTTTACGTTAGAAGTAAAGGTGTTACCATTAATGTTTCAACGTCCCACAAATCATACAATCTTTGTGATGTCATACCTGTCAGCGTTGAAATCTCTAACCTGAGAAATGATACGATCTACTCTGTAAGAGTGAGATTAAAAACAGGTAACTACGAAAAAAGCTATGTTTTTCCATATATCAGTTCTGGTAAATCAAAAAGTGTTGTAATTAAATGTCCAGCTATGGAATCAGGAAAGCAGAAAGTGACGATTAGTATCAATTTTAAGGATTTCTTTGACAATTCCTATAATATTTCAAAAATTGTTTTTGTAAATGTAACACCGGAAAAGACAGTTTCAATAAGTGATATATCTGTGGAAAGGAGCGAAAATGGAGCTGAAATAACTGGAGACATAAGTAACAGCGGGTGGAGCAAAGTTTACAGTGTCAGTGTTACAGCAGTTGGGAAAGTAAATAAATCTTACTTCATAGGAACCATAGATCCATCGGACTACGATACTTTTGATATAATAACACACAACGCCACGAAAGTAGTTGTTACATGGCAGAACGAGCTTGGAGAGACTTTTTCAGCTTCAAAACCCATCCATGTTGCAAGAGAAACTGTGAAAGTGCCAACTAACAACAACACCATTCCCGTTGCCGTGGCTGGAGCTTTAGTTGTGCTGGTTATAGTTTTAATTGGGGTTTACAACAGTTTAAGAAGGAATAAATGAAAAATAAATTAAAAGATTATGAGAGAAATAATAAAACTTATAGATGTTGTAAAAATATATAAAATAGGAAGCGAAAGTGTTTATGCAGTTAATGGAGTTTCGCTGAACGTCAGTGAGGGAGAGTTTTTATGTATAATGGGTGCGAGTGGCAGTGGAAAAACAACACTACTCAGCCTAATAGGCTGCTTAGATAGACCAACTTCGGGAAAAGTTATACTTGATGGCATAGATACAAACAAACTGAGCGAGAGAGAACTGGCAGACGTGAGAAGGGAGAAACTTGGATTTATATTTCAGCAGTATCACTTAATCCCAACTTTAACAGCATTTGAGAACGTTGAACTTCCCATGCTACTTAAAGGCGTGCCAAAGTTGGAGAGGAAGAGAAAAATCATGAAACTTCTTGAGATAATGGGAATTGCAGAAGCAGCTGACAGAAAGCCATCGGAGTTGAGTGGTGGAATGCAGCAGAGAGTTGCAATAGCAAGAGCTCTTGCAAACGATCCGGAGATTCTTTTGTGCGATGAACCAACCGGTAATCTCGACACGAAAAGTGGAGAGGTTGTAATGAGGTTAATAAAAGAGCAAAATGAAAGGGGCGTTACAGTAGTTCTTGTAACACACGACCCAGAGATAGCAAAATATGCTGAAAAAGTTGTTAGAATAAAAGATGGAAAAATTATCGCTGAAGGATTGGAAGCCATATACTGAGGTGCATATATGTATTTCCAACTTGCCTTTCGAAATCTCAAGAGGAACAGCCTTAGAAGCTCTCTTGCGGTGGTTGGTATAGTTATAGGTGTAATGGCAATTGCATCGATAGGTATATTTAGTGCAAATCTAAAAATGACAATTCTTTCAAATTTTCAAAATGTTACAGATGAGGTTCTAATTTATCCTGCCTACACTCTCCATTTCAGACATGGAGTTGTAACAACGTCCAGTATGATGTATATAGACAGAAGAACTGCCGATAGAATAGTAAAGTTGCCTTATGTAAAAACCTACGCCTTTGTTAAATCGACTTTTACAACTGCCAGTTACAGAGATGAAGTTTTTGGAGTTAGAGTTTATGGAATGAGCAAAAAAGCTGTGAACAGAATGTTTAAGCCAAGCTCTGGATTTATAAGACTGTCTGATAGTTGTGTAGTCGGATACGACTTGGCTGACAGGTTAGACCTAAGAGTTGGAAGTAGAATAGAAGTTGAAGGGCATAGTCTGAGAGTTTCTGCGATACTAAAAAAGGAGGGGGCAAGATTTGACGTAAATCCAAATGATGCAATTATAGTATCTTTAAGAGACTACGACAAAATCTTCAACACGCAGGGAAAGGGTTATAACTTTATAGTTGTCTGGGTAAACAGCCTTAAAGATGTTAGCCTTTTTAAAAATGCTGTAGAAAAAACCATAAATGGAAGAGTAAAAAAGGTCGAAGTCTTTGAGCTGGAAATAATAATAAACAAGATAAATAAAATTTATGACTTTGTTTCCAGATTCCTGATGGCTATTGCGGGTATATCTTTGCTTGTTGCCGGAGTAAGTATCCTTAACATAATGCTAATGTCAACACTCGAAAGAACCAAGGAGATTGGAGTTATGATGGCTATTGGAGCGTATCGTTCTACAATTCTAAAACTATTTCTTTTAGAATCTCTGATACTTGGAATGATAGGGAGTGTGATTGGAGCGCTTTTAAGTATATTCGGAGGTTATATTGTTGACATAATGATACTTCATTCCACAAAATATCTTTTAAGTCTTACAACAGTTTACTATATGTTTGAAGGTGCGTTCTTTGGATTGGCGACTACACTAATCAGCGGATTTTATCCAGCTTGGAAAGCAAGCAGACTGGAGCCACTGGAAGCTCTCAGATATGAATGATGCTGAAAAATAAAATTAAATTAAAAATTAAAAATCAATTAATTTCTATCTTTTTTAATTCCTTAGGATTTTTTGATTTCTCTTCGACCCTTTTTATCTGACTATCTATTAAACACTTGGCAGCAAGAAGCAACTCTTTGTAAGCATTTGCCAGATGTTCAGCAAATTCTTCGGACACTATATCGTCGGGCGTGGGAATCTTAATTTTTATTTCTTTAACCATAAATTAAGTTGTGCATCTCTGCAAATTAATGTTTTGAGTATGTCTAAAAGGCAAGTTTTCCAAAATGGTGGATATGATATGCTGGAAAAGAGATGCTGAGCACAATTCCAGCTATCGTCATAACAATCAGGAAAACTGCACATGCAATTATCGCAACTATTATAGCTTTTATAAAGCTTATATTAAGTATAGATTTCAATACATAGATATAAACAAAGAATGCAACAAGCGGAGAAATCGGGGCAAACAAAATCAGCAATGAAGTAACCACCATAGCTACAATTGAAATAAAACTCGCAACGATGTTAGCAATTCCTGCTTCCAGTATTCCCCTGTCTTCACCAACTATTTTTAAAGCTACCCATAGAAAAAATCCAGAAACAAGTACTGACACAATAATACCTAACAGAAACAGGGCGAATGTTAATCCAAGCAGTACCCCGAACAAACGCTCACCTCACTCAATATTTTCAGTGGTTATCCTGTATATAAGATATACAACAGCAACACTGAGTGAAATTAGAACAGACAGCATATATCCCACGTTGGACAGTACGAGAGCTATAAAGAGAATAAATATTATACTCAAAAATCCAGTAACTATCGACAGATTTCTCATACACTTGAAAATCGACTCTCTTTTGACTCTAATCTTCAAAAAAACACCTCCGTGCCTCAGCCTCTCCCTAATCATCATATATCTCAGTTCGCCCATCATTCATCATCGGCATAGGATGGACATGCAGTTGATTATATAAAAGTTGCTGAGCGAAGAAAGTATAAAATACTTTCAACATAAGTCGTACATATGAAGAAGCTTTCATTGTTGATAATTCTCGTTGTTCTCTCAGCAGCCTTTGCGGGATGCTCGAAACCCGAAATGAAATCAGTAACAATGCACTGGGGAGAAGTAAACTCCACTACCACTCAGATAATTTCTAATGTATATGTGTCAAACCCTCTCCCGTTCTCAATACCTCTAAGCGGTGTTAACGTAAAAATATACATGAATGGCATAGAGATGGGCACAGGCTATTCAGTCGGCAAGACGGATATTTCTCCACCCGGAGGAACTATACGACTTGTTATTAATTTAATGAACAGTAAACTTGTGGATTGGTGGTGTTCTCACATAAGAAACGGTGAGAGAACAACGGTAAAGATTGTCTCTGATCTGCAGTTTTCGATACTTGGTTTTAAATTTGGAATACCGATTACAAAAGTAAATGAATTTAAAACCGACTTACTGAGCGGGATTCGTACAAAGAATGTAGATATAACTGTTGATGGTATCAATGTTGGAGAAGTAAAGGATCTTAACTTAAGATGGGGTGATGTAACACATGATACGACACAGATAATAGCGAGTGGTACGGTTGTAAACAATATGCCTATACCGCTATATCTAAGGTACTTTGAATACCATATATACATGAACGGAATTGACATGGGCAGGGGAAAAATTACCAGCACTAAAATTATAAAGCCAAAGTCACAGGGTAGAGTGGAGTTTACAATGTTGCTGCAGAACTCAAAAATACCGGAGTGGTGGGTAACTCACATAAAAAACGGTGAGAAAACAACGGTAAAAATAGTAACCGGACTTGGTATGGAGATAAATGGCAAGGATGTATTTATAGGTCTCCAAAGTTATAAATATACATTTCATACTAACATACTCTCAATGCATTGAAGTCCCGTGGGGTAGTGGTCAATCCTGCCGGCCTTTGGAGCCGGCGACGGGGGTTCGAATCCCCCCGGGACTATTATTTTTAGATTGGTTGATGCCAATCATTTTGCAATTCAAAGCTTTGTATCCTTTCGTTTACAATCACCAGACCCAGTTTTGCTACACTTGTGTTTTTAATACAGATCTGCTAACTATAAAGCTGTTGTGTAGCCTTCTATCCTTTTTAAGAATTTTTCGACGAATTTTCAAACTGCCAT
Organism: Archaeoglobus sp.; assembly: GCA_003978865.1. GTDB lineage: Archaea > Halobacteriota > Archaeoglobi > Archaeoglobales > Archaeoglobaceae > WAPX01. The sequence goes on from QNXS01000081.1 coordinate 18,132, forward strand.
CAATTTTTCCTACATCACGTTTACTAAATAAACCCCAAATAATCTCTCCAGTCATCGGCAGGACATGCGAGCGCTTTAGCGTCGAATGCTTTAGTGATATTCCGGTATTTTATTGGTATTTTATTCACAGCCTTACTTCAAACAATAAGCTTTGGAGGGTTGTTCAATTCTTTCAGGTAATGCAGAAAAAGATGTAAAGTCTCTTCTTTTCCATTATATTAACCGGTTTATACTCCTCTGATGGTAGTCCTCTAATCCCATCAAGCCTGATTATTGAAGTTGTGAGAGTCCACTTAAACAAGTCAAAATGTAATATTGCTCTCTTCCGTACCATCCAAGCTTTTACTTTCTTCCTACCCTATATTCGGCTGGCAGGGAGTCATAATGAACAGATAATTTAACAGATTCACGTGAAATAACGTGAGAAAGGTGCCCAAAATAAATTCCTTCCCCACCGAGTTTACATTGACAATCTAATAGCGTATTTACAAAGAGGTACTATGTTCAGATCTTCGACAAAGTATTAACTTCATTCAGCCTACAAGAATTCGTAGAGGAATTAAGAAGAGAAGAGGAAAAAATCTTTATTTTGACCTAATTAACTCGCTAATCAACCTCGATAAGATGGCCCGTATCAACTCCTATCTCAATCCAAGCCCAAGCCCAGATAATACACTCAAACGCCCTGATCAGGTCGCCTCTTTCGAGAAACCACTTTGAATCCTCTATGTACGCTTTAATGTTGTTAAGAAAGTCCTCTCCCCCCTCTCCCGAATCACAGGCTTTAATTTTATTTAACTTTTCAATAGCTCTTGAAAGCCATTTTTCTGTTTCTTTTCTTAGATCTTTTCTTAGGTCATCTTCAGGCACATCAATTGGAAAACAGTAATAAAATATAGGCTTTACCAGCCTACAATGCCAGATGTTGCCGTTGTTGGAGGGACGAACATCCTCAATTATGAGGTTTTAGAAAACGTCAGAGTCGTTAAAGCTAAAACTCCGTTCGGCAAAACTGAGCTGGAAGTTGGAGAAGTTGAGGGAATTGAAGTTGTCTTGCTTAGGAGACATGGGAGAAGAAATAACATACCCCCCCACAGGATTAACCATCCAGCAAACTTCTATGCCTTAAAGGAACTTGGAGTCAAGAGTGCAATCGGAATGGGCTCTGTTGGCTGTCTCAGGAAGGACATAAAACTTCCGGCAATAGCAATTCCACATGACTATATAGACTTTTTTAGCAATGTAACAACAGTTAAAAACGAGCTGTTCCATATAACACCTGAATTTGATGAAGAACTCAGAAAAATTCTCATAAATGAAGCGAGAAAAGTCTGCTCTAAGAATGAATACAGTCTGCTTGAAAGGGCGGTTTATTTTCAGAGCAGGGGTCCAAGATTAGAAACAAAAGCAGAAGTAGCTGTAATATCAAGATGGGCGGATTGCGTTGGAATGACTGCGGGAAGTGAGGCAACGGTTGCAAAAGAGCTTGGAATAGCATACGCTGCTATATGTACAGTGGATAACTACGCTCACGGTATAAGAGGTGAAACGGTTGACTACAGAGAAATTGTAAAAAAAGCTGGGGAGAGTGCGAGAGTGTGTTTGGAGATAGTTTTCAACTCTGTCAGAAGATTGCTTGAACGGGGGTGACAGGAGTGGAGCCGATCCTAATTAAAGACGTTCTGATAATGGCGGAAAATACCCTTAGAGGGGATTTGCTGATAGAACATTCTGAATTTGCAGGTGTTGGTGAAGTTGTCAGAGATAAATCAGGAATAGT
>QNXS01000078.1 GCA_003978865.1 Archaeoglobus sp.
CCAATCCTTAGCGTGAAGTTCGTATCTGGACGGATTTTGGCCGGGATCGTTGTAAACTCCGAGATAGCCAATTTGGGTTTGCCGATAACCGATACGCTCAGCGGAAGTTCAAAACTGTAGATGTTTCCAAATTCGTCCTTGCACTCTATATCGAGCTTCGCCTCGTGTTCTCCAACCTCCAAGCTTTTATTGGCGTATATTACGAATTTGAGGGACTTTACTTCGTTACTCCTCCAGCTCTTAAAGAATCTGTCCGTATCTTTGGCTAAAAATCCGCTAAAGCTCAGTCTAACATCTTTGGTGTTTCCACCTCTGTTTACGACTTTAATCGTAACGTTTCCGGTCTCTCCCGGTTTAACGCTTCCTTCAATGCTTAAAATCTCAAACTGCGGTTTGTCAACGACTACTATGGCATACGTTCCCCTTACGTATCCGTTTCTTGGAGTATCGTTTACGAACTCCACGTAGCTAAGTCTAACCTCAAGCTCGTAAATTCCGGGTTTGTCTGCGTATGCTTCAAATTCAACTGATGTTTTGCCGGTAAAATCACCCAAACTTACGCTTTTGCTCAGAAATCCCGAAATTATCAGGTTTGCGTTGTGTATAGGGGTTTGGGTGCTTACCTCAACATCAACTACGAATTTGCCGATGGTAGGCTTTTCCGGAATCGTTTTAACCGACAGCTCAACGGCATTAGCTGTTTGAACTATCAAGAGTAGGAGTAAAATACCCAATATAGCTTTAAATCTCATTTTTTAACCTCCTAAATGCCTTCAAAATAAAATCATACTTAGGGGAATCCACATCCATACAGACTGAATACATAGCCAGACAATCCAGAAATGCGAGTACTTTGAACGGTTTTCGTTCTTGAAATAGTAGAAAGTGTATTTTTCGAAACTTCAGTTTCTGCAACTTCTTGAGCAGTATCATTTAGATTTCTCAAATAAAATTTCAAAGCTGCTTCAAGATCTTTTTTCATTATGGACTTGTAGATTGATCAAATTATTAACATTTTTGGTTGATTCAAAAGAATTCACATAATCGAAAAGTGGTAATGGTATTCAGTTATCCAATGTTATAAGGACAAAGTAAATTGTGTTTATGGTAAATTATGTTTATGTAGTGGATGCTAAAACGATTCACAACTTCGATTGCCAAACTTTTGTTCATGAACAAAACAAAATAGCAAAAATCGTAACAAAACTCGCTAAGGAAAAACAAAAAATAAAGGATGGCTCGAAAAGTTGGTAGATCAGGTGATGGTAGCATGGAATGCGAAATATGTGGCAGGGAAATTAAAGGTAGAAGTTACAGGATTCTGGTAGAAGGCAGTGAAATGACCGTCTGTGCTAAGTGCAAGGATTTTGGAGCTGAGAAACCATTTGTCGAAATAAAAAAACTAACCCTCAAAAAGAAATCAAAACCAAAAGTAGAACCCATAGAATTTGTGGAGGAACTTGTTGAAAACTTCAACGAGATAGTAAGAAGAGAAAGAGAGAAAAGAGGTTGGAGCCAGTCAGAACTCGCATTGAAAATACAGGAAAAGGAATCTCTTATAAGAAAGATTGAAAACTGTGAAATAACTCCCGAACCTGAGGTTGTAAAAAAGTTGGAGAAACTCTTCGGTGTAAAACTTATGGAAAAAGTTCCGGAAATAAAAGTGGACATGAAAAAATCGAACATAACTCCAACGCTTGGAGATGTGGTAGTAATAAAGAAAAAGAAAAAGTAAGAAAAATGTAATTTATTTTTTAAATGAAAAAAGAAAATGAAGGAAATTAATATCCGGAGAAAGGATTTCGAAACGGTTGATGGAGCCGTTAAAGAAGCTGTAAATCTTGTAAAAAGAGGATATCAGGAGAAACAGGTAGTTGCAAGGATTAGCAGAACTCTAAAAAACATAAAAATACCTTTTTCCGCCAAGGACGTATACACAGCAGCCAAACTAAGAATAAAAGCTAAGGAAAAATTTGGCAATCTATCTCAAAAGTTATTCTTTGATGAGAGCGGATACCGCTATTCAACTCCCGCATTAGTTGCGGAATACAGGGCTAAGAGGCTTAAAAATTACTCGATTGCAGACGTTAGCTGTGGAAGTGGTTTGCAACTTGCATTTTTCGGTTTTTTCACTGATGCTACGGGTGTTGAGTTGAATAAAAAAAGGGCATACATTGCTAAAATGAATATAACTGCCCTAAATTCAAGTGCTGAAGTTTACTTTGGGGATGCATTTGAATATAGAGCAAACGAGGAGGTTATATTCTCCGATCCAGCAAGACCTGAAAGTGAGGAGATAAGAACTCTAAGGGGTCTCCAACCAAATCCTATAAAACTTGCAGAAAAGTTTTCAGATAAATTGCTTGCATTTGAACTTCCGCCACAAATGCCTCCGGAAAGGGTTGACAGATCATTCTCAGTTCTTGGAGGAAAAATTAAAGGTGAGAAGGAATACACGTCTATAAGATTTAGGCTCAATAGACTTGCCTTCTATTCGGGAGAGCTTGCTACATGCAAAGTTTCAGCATTGTCACTTCCTTCCGGAGAGAGAGTAACATCAGATGACAGTAAAGCAGAACTAAAAAATGGAAAAATTGGAGAAATTTTGGCTGAAGTTGATAGGACAGTTGTTCATGCTGGGCTTCTTGAGAATCTGGTAGGAAAACTTGATATAGATGCCTGCATAGCTTTTAGAGATTTAAGGAGAACTGTCTTGAGCGTTAGTGAGGTTACGAATTCTGCATTTTTGAGACACTATGAAGTTGTATGTAAGGCAAAAAGTCTTTCTGAATGTAGAGAAAAACTTGAACAAATCGGGGCGAGAAAAGTAACTCTGAGATTCAGCATTGATCCGGAGAAGTACTGGGATATAAGAAAAAAACTTGAATCTGGACTTAAAGGAGATAAACACATTTATTTGTTCAGATTTGACAAGTTTATAATGTGTACGTCGCTAACCGAACGGGAATGGGAAACAAAAAATAAATCGGGTTTGAACAATCATCATGCACAAATCTGAAATAGACAGAGAAAAACCACTTGAGATACTAAAAGAATATGACAGGGATAACATAACCATAGCGACACTTGGTAGTCATTCTGCTCTGAACATTCTTAGAGGAGCAAGAGATGAAGGATTTAGGGCTGTTTGTATTTGTAGAAGGCGAGAAAGGATAATTTATGAATCCTTTGAAATTGCCGATGAACTGATCGAGATAAAAGACTACAGCGATCTGCTAAAAAAAAGCCTACAGGATGAACTTGTTGAAGTAAATACAATACTAATTCCACACGGAACGTTTAATGCATACATTGGAAATCTAAACGATCTCTACGTTCCCGTTTTTGGAAACAGAGAACTTATGCTCTGGGAGACTGTAAGAGAGAAGCAGATGAGATGGCTGCTTGAAGCTGGGTTGAACTTACCTAAGGCGTATTCAAGTCCTGAAGAAATAGACAGGCTTGTTATAGTGAAGTATCCCGGGGCAAGAGGAGGCGCTGGTTACTTTCTTGCAACTTCTCCGGAGGACTTCTACGAAAAATCAGAAAAAATGATTGAAAAGGGAATTATAGACAGAGACGATCTGAAAAAAGTATACATACAAGAGTACATAACTGGAGCAAATGTTTACTTTACTTTTTTCTACTCACCTGTTTTCGAAAGAGTTGAACTAATTGCTGCCGACAGAAGGTATGAATCGAGTATAGACGGTATGGGAAGAATACCTGCTGATATTCAGCTGAAATCCGGAATATCTCCTACATACACGGTTGTTGGAAACTTCCCGGTAGTTTTGAGAGAGAGTTTGCTGTCAAAAGTGCTTAGAGCTGCTAAAGGTGTTGTTGAAGTCTCCAAGAAGATAGCATATCCGGGAATGGTGGGACCCTTCTGTCTTGAAACGGTTTTTGATGAGAACGCAGAGATGTACGTTTTTGAAATTTCTGCGAGGATCGTTGCAGGCAGTAACGTTGGAATACCTTACTCTCCCTACTCCTATATACTTTTTGGGGAACCGATGTATGCAGGTAGACGAATTGCGAGAGAAGTAAAGCTTGCAGCTAAAAGAGATATGCTTGAAGAACTCGTTTACTAAACTTTAAATTTTTTAATTAAATTTTTAAGCTTTTAACAATTAAAAAACTAAAAATTGTTTGAAGCTTCATCTGAAATATCCCAAGTCTTCATCACCTTTCCACTGCATTGCGCTTTCCTGCATCTCCTTTATTTGGGCTATTAGTTTTTCCATTTCCTTAGCTCTTTCATCAAGAGCTTCAACACTGACGTCAAGTTTTAGAATCTTCATCAGCACTTCCAGAACAGCCTTAGCGCTTTTTGGATCAACCATGTACCCAGAAGTTGAACCCATCAGACATGCTGCTTCAATTCCCTCGAGCATTGCCACCCCGAGCAAAAGCCCTGAAGCTCCTATTATGCCTCCTCCCGGTTCTCCATCCTCAAATCTCACGCCGTATTGCTTTAGCTCCTCTACCATCTTTTTAGAGTTTGCAGCTCCAAGTACGTATGGTTCTTCCACCAGCCGACCGATCCCGTATCCACCGAGTGTATATATTCTCTTAGCTTTAAACTTCTTTGCCACATCTATATATGCATTTACAAGCTCAAAATGCCCCTCATTGCTTATACTCTGAAAATCTCCTACAAGTATCAGCAAATCAGGACATTTGCATTCTGATTTGTAAACGTATATTTCATTTTTTGGAATTGCTATGGTTCCATCGTTCTTTGTCATCACTTGCGGTGGAAAGTGGTGGGAGTATATCTCCACAGCTTTTTCAGCTTTTAACTCTTTGACAAGGTGGTCTGCAACAAGCTTTCCAACATGTCCTATTCCCGGCAAACCTTCTATGAACACAGGATTTTTTAGCTTGACATCCTCCGGATTCAAAATAAACCTGACATCAACTCTCTTAAGCATGCTTTCACCTCTTGAGTAAAGTTTACGCAACTTTTTATGAGTTTCGGTATTTCAGAGATTCCTTTTAGAATCAAACAACACAAGTAACCAGTAATGCCAATAATAAATTTTACCTGTAAAAAAAGCCAAGCTCCTTTCTTAGTCTTCTGCGGTACTTGCCATACGGGTCTTCCAAAGAAAACTTTGGAGGAATTGGCATTATCGTTTTTTCCCCGCACTCAGGGCATACATCTCTTAGAGTATACCTGCCACATTTCTTACACTTTTTTATTCTGACTTTCATGGTTAAATTGCCTCTCTCACAAAGTTACCAGTTCCTCCAAGTTTCTTTATCGTTTTTAACACAGCACCAGTAACTTTTTTTAGTACTTTTTCTGCAGTTTTGTAATCCTCAGCCTCAATTATTATTCTGTACTTTGGTGCTCCGACGTATTCAAGCTTCATTTCGACATTCTTAGCTTGTTTATATGCTTCCATGAGTGCTTGTTTTATCCTCTCCACACCGTTAGGTGCATTACTTCTCAACTCAAAGTATCCCCTGACCTTGACTTTTGGTGGTTTTATATTCTCCTGAGCTATTTCAGCTATTGCCCTTGCGAGCTTCTCTCCCGCTATTGGTACGAGAACTTCGTAACCTTCGTAAGTTACTTCTTCAAAAGCTCCATAAACGGTATCGTACTTTTCCATCAATTTTTTACCCACCTTCAACAGCTCATCTCTTCCTGTTTCTACTTTTTCACCTGCGATTTCGAGCCATTTAAAAGCCTTCATTTCATTTTTCCATTGCTGAATTTTTTCTTTTCTCTGTCTGTCGTTAACGTCCTTTATTGAGAGGTCTATATGCCCCCTTTTTGGATTTACATCAAGAACTTTACAGACAACTTTTTGACCCTTTTTAACATAATCCCTGATATCCTTGATCCACCCCGGAGCAACTTCACTTATGTGTACAAGTCCTTCCTTACCTTCATATTCATCGAGTGAGACAAAAGCTCCAAAGTCAAGGACTCTTGTTACAGTACCAATTACTATTTCTCCCTTGGATGGATAACCACTTCTTTTTATTACCAGTCTTTCTGATTTTTTATCTGATTTATCAGATGTTTTGTTTTTTTCACCCATTGATACATCCCTCAGGGAGAGTAATTTAAATGTTTTTGAGATACAAAATTCGAATGCAAAATAAGTGTAGCCCGCCGTGTGGTTTCCCCATCACAGTAGGTTCAGGGGACGCATGGCTGGCGGGCAGTAGACTTTTAAGCATTGTTGTTGAAATAACTTACTATGGTTACCTCGTTTTAATCTTTATTACATATAAGCTTTTAAGCTTTATTAAAGATAACCAAACAGTGTCAGGTAGTATTCAATATTTGAAAGAAAATCTCTCAATGCTCTCATAGGAACGATCAAACATCCGCCACATGAAACAATCCCATCGTCAATTAATGGGACTAAAATCGGGATGACTTCTCTACCGCTTAACTTTGAATATCTCCTACATCTTTCCGCATGTTTTTTTGCTTCTCTCTTGACCGCTGAAAGTCTGTACCAGCCACCTGTGTATCTTTTTGCATCGATTGCTAATACAAGTTTACCCTTGCAGGCTAAAACATCTATTTCACTTTTACCCATATCATCCCTAAAAACAACTCTGAACTGCGTTTCAAACTCATAACTCTCAAAAACATCCCTAACAAACTCCTCAAACTTCTGCCAACTATCAAACTCCCAAGTTTTCATCCTCAAAATCCCTTCTTTGATTTACTATTGTCTTAACCAAGAGATTTGAAATCTGTATTTTTGTAGCTCTGCATGAACCTCACAACCTCTCCAGCAGTTCTTTCATCTTCAACCTTTTTAATTGTGATAACTCTTCGCAGATAATTCCTGTAACCGCAGGTGCATGTTTTAGTTTTGCTTCCAGCTTTTGCGTAAAGGTATCTGCCACACTTCCTGCATCTGAAAATGATATACATAATTTAAAATCCAAAGTCCTTCTTTATTACTTCTGCTACTTCCATACCAGCTTTAACACTGCCGTTCATACTTCTCTCCGGGTAGTTTGGTTTTGATGTTATTCCTGCTACATAAAATCCCTTAATTTTGGTTCTGTACGGCGTTATTTTGTTGAGGTATCCCGATTCATAAACCGGTCCACTATACTTTGCTCTGAAAAGTTTTGCCCACCTAACCTCTTTCTCTTCCATACCAAACTTGCGGAGATCTCTCAGGTACATCTTTATAACATCTTTCTCGCAGCACTTCATAAGCTTACTTTCTGGATGCGTGTATCCTGCAAGATAAATTAAGTTCTCTCCGTAATCTTCAAACGGCATAAAGTGTGTGTGTTCGACCACAGCACCAAAAGTGCAGTTTACGTTGCTCCAGTAAATATCTTCCGTGACAGTTTCATCGCTCGAAAGCAGAACGCACACAGAACTTTGATACTTTACGTCCTTTATTCCCGATTTACTCTTTAATTCTCTGTTGATGTCACTCAATAAAGGTACTGGAGCTGTCCACAAAACAGCATCAAATTCTTCTCCGTTGACTTTCCACTTTCCACAATTCTCTACTTTATATACTCCCTGCTTTACTATTTCTACATTCCCGGTTTCAACTTTTGCAACCAGCCTGTCAAATAACTGCTGAAATCCATGCCTCAGATACCCCAGTTCTTCTCCATTTCTTTTTCTGTTACTCCGTATTGCTACTCTCGCTAAGAGCCAAGAATAACTAACCTCGCCATATTGATTACCAAACTTTGACCTGAGAAGGGGCAGAAAGAATGAGTTCAGCAAATCTTCTCCAAGATCTTCCTTTATACCATCTAAAACACTCACTTCATCGTACTTTTTAAAATCGCTGTATTTCATCTTTCTGCACTTCAGTGTAAAAAATGCAAGTTTTATCTTATCAAGAAGCTTCATTCCCGGATATCTAATAATCTCATACAGCGTATTCATCGGGTAAATTTTACCTTCAAATTCCTGACCGATCCTTACTACTCTCCAAACTAACTTGTTTCCTAATCCAAGTCGTTTTATCAGGTTCAAAAGCTCTTCATCTCTTCTGAAGCAGTGATGATAGAACTTTTCTATGCAGTAAGACGGGCAGTAACTTGAAGCAAGACCTCCGATGTTATCCTTCTCAAAAATTTTTAAATTGAAATATTCACTAAGTTCGTAAGCAGCTGATAATCCTGTCAATCCCGCACCAACTATTGCCAGCTTCATGCTCTCTTAATTGTGGTGGGCTATTTAAATGTAAAAGATGAAATTTTAATGACTACATGAGGTCTTCGCTTGCCATTTCTATAGCCTTGTCTATTTCCCTCTTTAAGAACTCTGGCAATCCTTTAATTTCAACATCAAGAAATCCCCTTATTATTGCCGATGTAGCTTCATCTCTTGTTAGACCCCTTGCCATAAGATAGAATATTTCTTCTTCAGCTATCCTGCCAACAGCAGCCTCGTGACTTAGATCAACTTCTGGATTCATAGCCTCCAACTCAGGAACTGCGAGTATAGAACCCTTCTCCGAGAGCATGAGTCCCCTGCACTCAAGATGACCCTTACATCCTCTGCCTTCGCCCCTTATGTATCCCTTAGAGACAACTCTTCCTCCCTTACATATAGCTCTTGAAATTATATCCGCACTGCTTTTTTCACCCAAGATAGCTTTGTTTCCAAGTTCTATTACAGAATTATCGTGGGCAATTACAAGGCTTGTAAATACCGCCTTTGCATTCTTTCTCAAGTAAGCTACTGGATAACTTTCAATGTACTTAACAGGGCTAAGTAGCACGTAGTTACTGACCAGTATTCCGTCCTCCTCTACAACAGCCCCGCTCCTCGGTCTAACTTCAATGTCCGGCTGCCAGTTATGTATCATTGTGAAAGTTAGCTTTGCACCTTTCTTTACAAAAAATTCTGACACTCCAATATGCATTCCAACTGAGCTTGGATGAGAAGTACAACCCGAGATAATGTTCAACTCGGAGCCTTCCTCCGCAACAACAAGATTGTATACTTTCTGTGCTTTAACTCTTTTGAGATATAAACATGCTTCAACAGGTATGTCTATTTTGCAGTCAGGTAAAGCTCGAATGAAGTAACCATTAAAATCTTCGGCAGCTATTTTTGTGTACTCATCTTTGTCTCTGCTAACGATTTTCCACATGTAGTCTTTGACCCAGTCATACTTTTCAATTGCTTCCTTTATACTCATAACCTCAATTCCCTCAAGCCATCTGTAAGCTCTTGCTTCCTGATCAACTTGCAAAAAACTTGCTGACCTCTTGCTCGAGTCAAATTCAACTCCAACGCTTCTCGCTCTCTCAGCAACATTCAAAATTTCTGAATCTGATTCAAACTGAGATTTTTTTGGATCTTCCATTTTAACACCTCATCGCCTCTCCTCAACACACTTTCTTATACAAGCCTCGTAACCGTACTTGGTTATGTGCTCAAGTATTTTGTATGGATCACCTATACATGATATTCTGCCGTTGAACAGAACCACACCATAATCGGCATCCACGTAATCCAGTATATGGCCAGTGTGTGTTATCACGAGACCGGATTTCCGTCTGTCTTCCTCCTTCTTATCCCTCTCAAGCAACTTTTTTATTGCCCTTCCAACAATTGCTATGTTCTCCAGATCCACCCCGCTATCAGGTTCGTCGAGCATAACAAATTCAGGATCTAACACCATTAGCTGAAGAAGTTCTGACTTTTTAATTTCACCTCCGCTAAAACCATCATTTACAGCCCTGTCGAGCATGTCTTCCATTCCAACAAACTTTGCACAGCTATCTATCCTTTTTTCAGCTTCCTCTTCACTAAGACCTGCTACATTTGCGCATTTCCTTAGCAGGTCTATCAACTTAACTCCACTAACTTTTGGAGGGTTCTGGAAGGCAATTCCTATACCTCTCCTTACTCTCTCATCTGTGCTGAGATTTGTTATGTCTTCACCTCTTAGAGTTATTCTACCTTGAACAACTCTGTAATTTGGATGACCAACAATTGCTGAGAGTAGAGAGGATTTCCCACTGCCATTGGGTCCAAACAGAACGAAAGTCTGACCTTCTTTGATATACAAATTTACATTTTCAAGAATCCTTCTACCTCCAGCTTCAACGCCAAGATTAATTACCCTCAAAGACTCCATACCAAAATCACTAAAACTGCGAAATTAAAACCTTTGGATGATAACTGATGGTCTACGATCTGGGAATTCAAAAAATTATTAACGTATAATGCGTAATAAAAATTATGATAACTGTTGGATTCATAACACGTTATCCGCCAACTCACTGTGGTATAGCAGAATATTCAAAGTTTCTGATTTCTGCACTTCGCTCTCTAAACCCAAAAATGGAAGTCAAAGTATTCACAACAAGAGAATCGAGAATTGACAGGTACTTTGATGAGATAGGAGTGAAAGTTATACCGTGCTTTTCCAGATTTGAGAAAGATTACTCCGAGCTTGTGGATGCGGTAAATGAAGAGAAAGTCGACATACTTCATGTTCAGCATGAGTATGGAATTTTTGGGTACGGTAGTGAAATAATCGATGCCCTGACGGAGATGAAGGAGGAGAGAATTGCAGAAGTTTGTGTTCTGACAACACATACAGTAGATCATCCTTACACGACCAGACCGGAGGTGTTTGAATTTCAGAATTCACTCAACCAGCTCGATGCCGTGGTTGTTCACAGCGATCTTCAGGAGTTTGAGTTGATAACACAGGGTGTAGATGCAACAAAGATATGCCAGATACCCCACGGCACCCTTATAAATCCATACCTTGGATACACTAAACATTTTCTTGCCAAGAGTCTTGGGCTGGATGAAGAGTTTTGCGGGATTACTCTGGCAGTCCCCGGATTTATGAGGAGGGATAAAGGTGTTGACATCCTACTGGAAGCGCTTAACCATCTGAAAGAACTGAAGTTTACGGTAATGCTTGCTGGGGAACCTCAAGATGAGGTTGTTAGGGAGCTTGTTGAAAACTTTGAATCAAAAACTGTACTGCTTGAAAGGTACCTTTCAAGTGATGAAATACTAAGAGTTGTGGCTCTTGCAGATGCAATAGTTCTACCATACAAGGATAGAAAAGGCGCTTATGCTGTCAGCGGTATACTACATCTGTCAATGGGAGGGCTGAAGCCGATATTGGGTAGCAGAACTCCAAGACTTGTCGAACTGTGTCAGCATGCTCCGTGGATGACGCTACCACCAAACAATGCACTTGAGCTTGCACGTAAGATTGAATGGCTCGTTAACAACTACGAGTTTACAGTATCGTATATGAGCGAACTTTACGCTTATGCAGCAAGAACGCAGTGGATAAGTGTGGCTCATGAACTCTACGAACTGTACAAGAAGCTTATGAGGAAAAAAATAGTATTATAATATTATAGTATTTAAAAACTAACCAAGATTTACAGCAAATTCTTTCTTTTTTATTTTGTTTATGAATATACTTATTATATATTTTCCTTTTAATTTATTTAAATTTATACATTTATTATAAATTATTATTTTTGAATTATTTAATTTATGGCAACTAAAGTATATATTAATATTTTTTTTATTTATTTTTATATCATCGTATTTTACTAAACAATTTGATTTTATTACAATATTTATATTCCAGTTAGATTTGTTATTGAAGAGAGTGACACTTAAGTTAAACTGATTTATGTTCCTATTTACCGGTTTTGCACACATGCATACTAAGGCTGCAACTACAACCAACACCAGTGGCCTACGCATTATCATAGCTTGGATGAGGTGATGTTAAAGCCTTTCTCTTTTAACACATGCAAAAAAGACACCGCAAGTGTGAGCAAAATTCCGGATATATAAACACCATCAAGAGTAAAAAGACCAAAGAACAACGGTCCAACGGTCTGGCCAAGCTTTGAAACAGAGCCATATGTTGACATAATCGTTGCTCTTCCCTCCTCTTTGGTAAAGGAAACTATTAAATTCTGAAGAGTTGGGAGTACAGTTCCCTGAGCGTAACCAAAAATTATTGAGGGTATAAAAAAGCTCAATTCGTATCCTGAAAAGTAGGAAGCCAGAATTCCAGAAAGAGCGAGCGCGTATGCAAGAAAGCCAGCGGGAAGTATTTTGTTTCCAAGTTTCTTACTTATTTTTGTTAGTTTTGCAGCAAAAATTGCTGTGGAAAGAGACATAGTCGCTTGGACCGCTCCGACAACAATGCTGTTTCCCCCAGTTTTGTAAATTACGAAGGGCAGGTACGTTAAAAAAGTCCCGTAAAGTACAGCATAAGCTACCATGCCCGTTGCAAACAACCAGAGAATTTTTCTGCTGAAGAATTTCGAAACTCTCGAAGCATACTCTGAAAAATTATCTTCGCACCTAATATCGGGTATTGGGGATACCATTACAAAAATGCTCGTTGGAACTGCAAGAAGGAACATGTAGAAAGGATACTTCCAGTTAAGGTGGGCAAGATAACCTCCGGTTAACTGGTAAAATGCAATGCCTGTTGTAAGAACGCTGGCGTTGTAGCCAATTATCTTCTCCCTGTCTATTCCTGTATAGCTGTCTCCAATTATGGTTGTTGAGAGGGCGACTAAGGCTGATGCTGATGAACCTTGAATAAGTCTGAAAATAACCATTGTTCTGAAGTTAACAAAAGTGCACAGAAAGCCAAAAATACCAAAAATGAGTATTGCTGTAGATGTAACAATTTTTCTACCAAATCTGTCAGCCATTACTCCGGTTACAGGCGAAAAAATAGTTCCGGGGAGTGTAAATGCCATTACAAGAATTCCCGCCTGAATTTTTGTCAGACCAAAAGCCTTAGCTATTACTGGCAGTGCGGGAGCTATAGCAGAAACACCCATAACTCCCATTAAAGTTATGGCATAGGCTGTATATTCTGGTTTCAAGCTTCCAAGCAACTTCAGCGAGCTCAAGTTAAACACCTCAGTGAAGTAGGAAAGCCAAGACCAAAGCTGTGTATACTATGTTCAACAGGGAGCTAATTATAGCTATTTTAAATCCCAACTTAACTCCAAAGTATGCTATTCTTCCCGGCAGGGAGTGCCTTACAAATATAACGGACATGGAAACTATACTTGTTAGCAGAAGAGCTGAAACCGCCTGAACTGGGGTAATAACATTGCTCGAAAGTAAAGATCCAGCTGCAGCAAAGCCGGCAGTGGTATCGGCAACTCCAGCTGCAACTATTGCTGACGCCTGACTCGGAAGATTTAAAATCCTGAAATTTTCAAAAGGTTTGAATGCTCTGTATTCAATCAAAATTGATGTAATTGTGTATACCAATATCAATCTTGGTAAGATTTTTTTCAATACATTAATTGATTTTTTAATTCCGGTTCTTACCATCTCTTTTTTGTTTATATTATTCTTTACATTTTCTATTTTTTCTCTATTTTTTATTTTTTTATTAAATTTATTCTTAAGTAAAAAATGCCCTGATACAATCGCTGTTAGCGTAACACATGCACTTATAACCATTCTTGCAGATATGTACAGAATTCCGGCTTTAAGACCGAGCAAGGGAATCACTACAGGAATGAAGTAAACTAAAACATGGTTCAAAAAACTGAAAAAGCTACCCACAAAGGATGCAACTATGGTTTCCCTTTCGCTTATGGTTTTCTGCTCATAAAAACTGGCAAGCATGGCACTCGCAGCATTTCCACTTGCCACGTACGTTATCACTGCAAGTCCGGATTCGGGAGATAGGTTTGCAAGCTTTATAATGGGTTTTATAATCCAAGATATTTTGTTTATTATACCAAACTCGTTTAAAATGTTTGCAAGTGTTATTGCAGCAACAAGAACGGGTATAACATGAACAAAAAGGTAGTAGAGTTTTGAAATAATCAAAAAGTTTGATAACATATTAGAATTATTCTTTATACTTACTTACAATTTCAAGAATCTCATCAATCTGCTCTGGTGTAAGTGTTATTTTTTCCTTTGCGTAAATTACTCTAACTTCATCTCTTATTCTCGGCAATATATCAACTATTTTGATGGCTATATCCTCCCTACCAACCTGAGGTAGCTTCTTAAGTTCAGAAACCAACTCCTTAGCTTTATCCGCAGGAAGCTTGGAAAAAAGTCTAAGATGCTTTAGTGCTCTCCTTGTTTCAAAAGTTAACTCAGCAGCGGACTTCCTCTCTTCTATAATTTTTTCCATTATTTCTTTTGCCTCTGAAATTGTAATATAACTAAAATCTAAAACCTCTTTAAACGCCATAGAGATCAGCCCAAAACTTTTTGGGGTTTCAGATGTTCTGGTCTGATTATCAGAGTTTTCATCTTTCCACCATCCCTAACCTTCACCAAGTAAGCTTTACCTCTCTGTCCAACAACAACACCTGTCCTGCCCTGAAATCTCGGGTGAGGCATACCCTTATGAACAGCTGGCTCTATATCTATATGAACGTACTGTCCAACTTCAAACGTTTGAAGAACTTTTCTTATTTTAACACCTTTCTCTCTTACGCTTTTTCTCAGCTTTTTACCGGACTTGAACCTAAAACCGTGTGATTTCCAACCCATATCTTTTAACCTCCATTAACGTTTTCAAAGCAATTTAATCCACCCAACACTCCGAGTACATCAAGCCTGACAACTCTTGATGGGTTATTTAAAATTTCCGACAGACTTGGCTTTGTTCTACCATTATCTCCGCTTATAAGCTCTTTTATGTAAAGCCCGCTATCAGCTTCCACGGTTATTACGGCTTTTTTCTCTCTTAACAGTATTAACTCAAGTTTGTACGTATTTCTTCTTCTAAGTACGTTTGCTCTTCTGTGTTCAACTCTCTTTGGAGTGAACTGATTCACCACCGTGTAGCTAAGTTCTTCAAGAGCTTTCTCAAGCTCATCTCTACTTACATTCTTTTCAAATTCCACTATGGCTCTGTACTTTTTTCTGTAGTTTGCTGTCTTCAACTTTGAAACGTGCTTTGGCTCCGCAAATCCCAGAAACTTCACGGATAGCTTGCCACCAGTACTTCTATTAACGGCATCTTCAAGCTCTTTCAGATTCACACTCCTAATTTTTGGTTTTCTTATTTCAATAATAAAAGGTCTCCCGTTTCCAAGCATTCTTGCATCAATGTCCTCCCTTCCAGCCCCATGAAGAATTGCCTCTTCTCCCTCTGTTAGCTTAAGGCACGGTTCGGATATCATTTCTTCAATTGAGGTTGGATACCTCTTACCAGTAAATCCACAAACTTGACATCCTCTCCCATTACATGCTGAACACATCCACCTTGTTTGAGGAATGCCTCTAACTCTCTTAATGTATCTGCCATAAATGTAAATAGGTGTTATCCTGAGTTTGTAGCTCAGATCCTCTGCATCCACATTAACAACAACATCAGCAATCTTTCCGCTTTTTCTGACATCTTCGGCTCCAAGCAACTTACACAGCCTATTCGAAAGCTCATAGTTTATTTCATGCTTTATCTTTCCTGCTTCTCCAAAAAAGTAGTTTTCAAATTCCTTCACACTACCTTTTATTAAACATCCAACCTGAATACTGTTAATTTCATACTTATTTAACTCTTCAGCTATCTTTCCCGCAACATTTGATAGTCTCAAGAATAAACCGCAACAGTAAACACACTCCTCCTCTTCAACTTCATTAACTTCAGTAATTTCTATGCTTAATCCTTCAATCCTTTTTTTGCATCTTCTGCATAACTCAAGCATCGATTACATCTCTCTTTATGAACTATTTATGAATTATTAATATTTAGCTAATTTTGGCTATAAACAACTTAGCCAAACAAATTTGGAAAAGTTTATCTTCTTTGTGGTTTACAAAATAAACAATGGATGGGAAAGATAAGGAAATTATTTCAATGCTACAGGAAAACGGGAGGATACCCATCTCAAAAATAGCGGAATCTGTGGGATTTTCTGTTATGGGTGTAAAAAAAAGAGTTGAAAAGTTAGAAAAAAGTAACTTACTTAAGATAAGATCTCTGTTAAATATAAAAAATCTTGGAGTCAAACTTGCAATAATTGCCATTGAAATGAAGAATGCAGAATTTGTAGAAAAAACAATTGATAAGTTTAGAAATTGTCCAAGAGTGCTGAGATTCTTTGTAACGACTGGATCTTTCAATCTGTTTGCCATAATTGTAGCTGAGGACTACCATACCCTCGAAAGCATCAGTCTTGAAAAATGCTCTCTGAGAAATCAGGAAGGTATAAAGAGATTTGAAATTTATCCAGTGCAGGATGTTTACTATACACCATACTTTGATTTAAACGTAATTCCGAAGAAGGAGCTTGATTATGCACCCTGCGGAGTTCATTGTTCGAGCTGTAGCAGATACAAAGAAGAAAGGTGTGTTGGCTGTCCTGTTACAGTACACTACAGGGGAGTGCTGTAAAAAAAATTAAGTAAATTTTTGTAAAATTGCATTGATATCATTAAATACTTCATCTATGTTCTTTGTTCCATCCACATTGTATAGAATGCCCTTCTTTTCGTAATATTCGACGAGAGGTTCTGTCTGTTCTTTGTAAACTTTATACCTCTGTCTTACTGTTTCCTCCTTATCGTCGTCTCTTTGGTAGAGTTCTCCTCCACACTTGTCGCACTTGTTGTCCTCTTTTGGTGGATTGTATATCAGGTGATAAACAGCTCCACAGTTTCTACAACTTCTTCTGTTGACTATTCTCTTCACGACCTCTTCTTCCGGTACCTGAATATTTATAACTGCATCAATATTTTTTCCAAGCTCCTCAAGCATTTTGTCAAGAGCCTCAGCCTGAGGAATCGTCCTTGGAAATCCATCAAGAATAAAACCTTTTTCGCAGTCAGGTTGCTGGAGCCTCTCTTTTACTATACCTATAACAACCTCATCAGGAACAAGCTGTCCAGCATCCATATACTTTTTAGCCTCTTTTCCAAGTTCAGTTCCCTGTGCAACTGCATCTCTCAACATATCTCCCGTTGAAATCTGTGGAATCCCATATTTCTCTACTATAAGCTTTGCCTGTGTCCCTTTCCCAGAACCGGGTGGTCCGAGCAGAATCAGGTTCATGGAACTTTGTGAATTCAAGAATGTTTAAAACTTTCTATTCTGTTTAACCACATTAGTTTATGCCAAGCCTCCTCTCAATCACTTTTTTCCACTCATCAGGTAAATAATCAAGAACGCTTCCACTTGCGGAGAATATTCCCATTTTTCTGGCGAACTCCTTTAGCGTTCCATTTTTTCCTATTGCACATGCAATCATTGCAGCTCCAAGAGCAGAAGCAATTTGATATTTTCCATAAAGCTCAGCATTTAGCCTTCTTTCTCTTAACACGTCAATTAACTCAGGAGACTGTCTCCCAGAAAGTACAACCTTCTCAGCTTTATCAATCGATACCTCGATTGCTCTTACACCTTTAACAACGTTTTCAGCAAGTACATCTACAGCATTTTTTAAAACATCTTTAATACCAATTCTAAGAAACTTTTTTGGAAATTTTCCGATTAGATAGGCTACTTCTGCGTCCATACACCCTGCAGATCCGTAAGAAGGTAAAAAGGCAGTACCACCCAATCCATCAACAACTCTCCCATCTTTAACAGCAAGAAATGATGTGTACCCATATCCTGCTTCTACAATAATAATCCTGAAATTACAGCATTTGTAATCAAAACAAACAGCAAATGCTGTGCATAATTTATCGTAAGTACCCATGTCAATTTTGAATATTTTTCTATAAGATGGCACAGTATTAAGATGAATTATTGCCGGAATTGTATAAAAATTAAGATCGATTCTTGTTATCCTACTTATCAGTTCTCTCAATCCAACAGATTGCTCCTCTTCAAGTGTAAGGGTCATCAGCTTTAAATCCTTTTCTGTAAGCTCAGAAAAGTGCTTTACTGGCATGCCATATCCCGAAAGCCCTGCATAAACATCGGCATTGATTTCTTCAAGCAATTCTATTATTATGGCTGGATTTCTTTTTACCTTAGAAGTTGGCACTTCCGTAAATTCGTATTCAAAACCTGCTTGATTTTTCTGATTGCTTTTATGGTAGTCAAACCAAAGGATTTTATAGGATTTTGTTCCCGCATCAACTCCTGCAAACCTCACAGAACAAACACCACAACCATTAAATATCAAAGTTTTCAAGTTAGCTCAGGTGGATTATTGGGTTAGCTGGTGAATGTATGTTATGCCAGGGTGGCAGAGGGGCTATGCGGCGGACTGCAGATCCGCTGACCCCGGTTCAAATCCGGGCCCTGGCTGGCCCTGGCTCTCTTTTTTCGCATTCCGATCCCTGTTATAATGTTTGGTTATTGAAGGGAAAGAAGAAAAAACGGGACTGATAAGTTTTTAGGATAGATTTTCAGCGTTACGTTTTCCTCAATTTAAGCTACGATTATTGTGGCAATTATCAGGAGCACAGCAAGATTCTGCTTGTACTTCAAAATGAAAAGAATTGAACAGAAAATTTAAGTATTGCTAAATCAATCAACTGTTTGATGCCAGCAACGCAGATAGTTTTCGTCGGTCATCACAAGGAGAGGCTTGTAGAGTCCATCAGAGCACTGAGAGAGTTACCAGCAACCAAAGTTATTCTTGCTATTGGTGAAGAGGAGCTTCCAGGAGAAAGTAAAGTTAGAAAGATTGCGGAGGAAATAAGGAAAGAGATTGAAACAGTATGGGATGTCGAAACACGAAAAATCAACAAGAGAAACGTGATAAAAGCGGTATCACAGCTCATCGAAATAATAAGGAGCGAAAAACAGCAAGGAAGAGAAGTTGTGATCAACGCCTCCGGATCACTGAGAACTCTTGCAATAGCCGGCTACATCGCCGCATGCGTAACTTCATCGAGAATTTTTACATCCATTCCAAGATACAACGAGAAGGAGGAGGAAGTGGGTATCGAAGAGATTATTGAAGTTCCAACGCTGCCCGTAGATTTTCCCGGTGAGGAACAGGTGGAGATAATCTCCTCCATAGGCAATGGCGTTGAATCGCTCGACGAGCTTATACTCAGGCTAAATCCGGGAATAAGCAAGGGAAGTAGCGAGTTCAGAAGGGAGAGGAGCAGATTGAGCCATCATTTGGCGAAGCTTGAAGATGCTGGTCTGGTTAAAAAGGAGAAGCGTGGAAGAAATGTGGGGATAGTTCTAACTCCTCTCGGCAGATTTTTGCTGGAAGGTGTTGTTTATGGGAAGGAAGTGGATGAAAAGAAGGCTCTTGAAGAAGTACATTGAGGATGTGCCGAATGTTCCGGGAGTTTACGAGATTCTGATGCCAAACTCGACTATTTACGCGGGAAAGTCACTGGGAGATGGACTCCTTGATCACTTCGGAAAGTTCAGAGGTATTTTAGTGTTCGTACTTTAGAGTTCGATTTATGCCACCCAAAGCGGAGAAGGTTGAAAACAAGATAATAAGGAAGAAAACCAACAACGAGAGGATGTGGTGACTGTGAAAATAACAGTTTACGACGGAGCAACAACCATAGGTGGTAACAAAATCTATGTTGAGGAGAACGGTAAGGGAGTTTTTCTCGATTTCGGCATGAACTTTGCAAAATACAGCAAGTACTTCACCGAATTTCTGAGCGAAAGGAGTGTAAGGGGGATACACGACCTCATTCACCTCAATCTCATACCGAAGCTCAATATCTACCGATCAGACTTGATACCCTCAGACCTTGACATGTCTTTCTATCCTAAACTCAACGTGGAGGCTGTTCTGTTAAGCCATGCGCACGTTGACCACTGCGGGAACATAGCTCTGCTTAATAAAAGCATACCCGTCGTGGTATCTCCAATGAGCATGGCGATTCTTAAAGCTATGAGGGATGTTTCTGCATCGGGAATGGAGATTGCCTACTTCTCTCCAAGAACTTCTGGAAATGATGAAAGAATACTGATTTCTGAGAGGACGAAGCCGTATAAGGGTAGGGACTTTATATGTACAAACAAAATATCGGACAAGCTTGCTGAATTCATGTGCTATAAACCGGGGCAGGAGAGTAAGAATGCAAAGAAGCTCGTTCCCGGAAAGATCTGCCATGTAAGTAATCACAGCCTTTCCTTTGACATCGATGCCTACGAAGTGGATCATTCCATCTACGGTGCTACAGCTTACATCCTGCGGAATGATTTGGCCATAGCATATACAGGCGATATAAGGATGCATGGAAAGCATGCAGAGAGATCGAAGGGGTTCGTGAAGAAAGCAAAGGATGCGTCTGTTCTGATTGTAGAGGGGACAAGGACAAGCAGAAAGGAAGATGTTGACGAGTCCGAAGAGATTGCCTTTGAAAACTGCTTGAAGGCTGTTGAAGAATCTAAGGGGCTTGTTATAGCCGATTTCTCGCCGAGAAACTTTGAAAGGCTTGAGACCTTCATCGAGATTGCGAAGAAGACTTCGAGAGAGCTTGTTGTAACAGCAAAAGATGCGTACATGCTCCACGCCGTGGAGTGTGTTGATGGGATTTGTAGGATGGAGAACGTGGGAATATATCATGAGCTTAGAGATAAGAGGAACAAGTGGGAAGAACTTGTTGTCAGGAAGAGGTGGGAAGAGAAATATGTTGACCCTTCTGACATTTCGAGAAATCCCGAGAACTACATACTCTGTTTCTCCTTCTACGACATGAAGCATTTGCTGGACATCAAGCCAAATGGTGGGTCCTATATCTATTCATCAAGCGAGGCGTTCAGCGAGGAACAGGAGTTCGATTTTCAAAGACTGTACAACTGGCTGCAGGAATTTGGGTTGAGAATTTACGGATTTGAGATGGTGCTGGAGGGAGGAAAGTTTGTTCCGAGTTTCATCAGAGGTTATCATGCATCAGGACATGCGTCGAAGAGCGATTTGAGGTGGATTATTGAGCAAGTTGATCCCGATGTCATCATTCCGGTGCACACTGAGAATCCGGAGTGGTTTGTGGAGAACTTTGAGAATGTTGTGGTTTTGGGGGATGGAGAGAATTTGGAGGTTTGACTATGCATTTGTGTGAAGGGAGGTCATTTGTAATAGTGGTATCTAGGATTTTGAGATATGATGGATGTAAATCTGAAAATAAGGGAGATATTACATTATTCGAAGGGATACTCAACAATTTTAAAAAGAATCACGAACTAAAATTTGAAGACCGTACTGGAGCACTTTTTGAAGTTCAATATTCTATGGTTAGTTCAGATTCCAAGGGATTTCTTTTAATATGTCTAAACCAATACGGAATTCCATTCATTTTTGTTGCTCAGGATCTCATGTATCCCTTTTACAGAGTTGAAATTATAGAGGAAGACGTCAGGAAAACAAAGAACCACGTAATAAAACTATTGAGGGACTCCATACTAAAAGAATTCAAAGATACATGCGAAATTAACAATCTTCAACCTGAGGTTCTTGGATGCTCCTCTTTCACTGGATTTACTTGGATCAATTCCAGAAAGGTAGGTCAAACGAGTATACAAATTCATGTTGCAATACTGTATCGGAAAAGCTTTAAGAACAAAGGTGTTTGAACATGGTAAAAATGTTTTGTGAGGAGTAGGTATGGGTGATTTAAAATTAAGTGATGTTTTTAGGAAATTGAAGGAAAAACACGAGGAAGAATGGAAATCAGTAGAAGAAGAATTCATAGAAAAAGTTGATGAAATAAGAAACTTCGTAATTGAGAAGGTTAAGAGAGGGGCTTTGTTTACTGAAGAGGATGCGGAAAAAATATTAAATTTGTCCAAGAATGTGCCTGAAGGATCTAAGTTTCTTCTTAGGTTCATTGGTAGCGTAGGTGGTGACAAGAAGCAAGTAATCGTGAATCTTCTATCTAATGAGTATTTTTCAAAACTTATTGAAGCATTAGAAAACGAAAAACATGAGGATATTAAAGCTATGGTAGAAAAAATAATCCAATCGACATATAATGTCAAATATACTACCTTAACAACCTGGTTGGCCATCTTTAAACCGGATTTATTTATGCCAGTTTGGGGATTTGAAAAAGAGATGGGAACTCTACCTCAAAGTCTTCTGAAAAGGTTTGATGAATTAAATAAGTTCAGAAAATGGTGGGATCTTAGAGTTAACAAATTTTTTGATCTGTTACAGATTTTGAGAACGACAGCAAATAGTGTTGGAGTAGAGAATATGTTTGAAATGGCATTCTATCTCAACAAGTATCTAGAAGATAAATTAAATGATAGTAACACAACAAAGAGATTCTGGCTAATAGCACCAGGAGTGGGAGCAGAGTACTGGAATACTTGCGTTAATAGAGGTATAATTTGTGTAGGTTGGAGAAAGGCTGTAGAAAAGCTTGGCAAAGAAATATTTGAGATTGAGGACGAGGAGTCATTCAAGAAAAGGGTGAGGAATGAATTTAATTATGGCGACTCTCACGAGCTGTGGAAATTTTTAAAGGAGATATCTGAAGGAGACATTGTCTTTTCAAAAAGGGGAATGAAAGAAATAATAGGAATTGGTATCGTCGAATCTGAACCATCAATAGACCTTGAAATGAAGTATCCAATTTATAGAAAAGTTAAGTGGTACAAAATTGATCTTAGCCTAGAATCGCCAAAACAGTTTAGTGGGGCAGTTGCTGAACTCAGGAGAGAAGAGATAGAGGAAAATTCTGAATTAAAGAAATTAATAGATTCAGTGATTTGTGAAATTCAAAAGGATTTGGAAATAAGTCTGATACTCGAATCCAAAAAGCAAATCATCCTCTACGGTCCTCCTGGCACAGGAAAAACAAGGTTGGCAAGAAATTATATTGAAATAAGAACTAACCGAAATAGAAAATTTTACGAGTTTGTCACTTTTCATCCATCCTACTCTTATGAAGAATTCATCGAAGGACTCAGACCAATTCCAGCTGAGAACGGTGTAAAGTACGTGGTCGAAGATGGGATTTTCAAGAGAATGGCAATAAGAGCGATGTGTGAAGCTATCAGGTGGCAGAACCTAGATTTGAATCTTGCGAAGTCTGCAGAAAAACTGCTCAAATTGCTTAACGAAATAGAGAGCGGAAAAATTGAAAGGTACGACGAGTACTACGACAAGTACAACGAAGCGAAAAGAGAGTTGTGGCAGTATCTCGAAATGTGCGACAAAGAGAAAGTTAAAAAATTCTTCAAGAACGCTCAACCGTTCTACATCCTGATCGACGAGATAAACAGAGGCGACATCTCAAAAATCTTTGGCGAACTTATAACACTACTTGAAGCAGATAAAAGACTCTTCGCTGAAAACGAGCTGACGGTGATCCTCCCATATTCAAAAACGAAGTTTGGCATCCCACCCAACCTCTACATAATCGGCACTATGAATACAGCGGACAGGAGCATAGCATTGATTGACATAGCTTTGAGAAGGAGGTTTGGATTCATCGAACTCATGCCAGACTACGACGTTCTCAGAAGAAAGCTGATTAAAGAAGGAGATGAAGCAAAAGACATTAAAGAACTTGCAATTAAAGTTCTTCACGCCTTAAACGAGAAGATCAGAAAGCTCTACGACAGAGATCACCAGATCGGGCACAGCTACTTCATCAAACTGGAGGATTGTAAATCAAAAGATGATGCGATTGAAATGCTAAAGCAGATCTGGTTCTACGAGGTTATTCCTCTACTCCAAGAATACTTCTACGACAGCCCGGAAAAGCTCAGCGAAATCCTCAAAGACTTTGTCAGTGTATCTGATGACTCGTACGATTTCAAGAAGATTGATGATTTCACGGATGAAGAGTTCGAGGATATATTGAGAAAAATAGCCGGTGAGAGCAGTGGTCAGTAATATTGCAACACTTTTCGAATACGAGTCAGTGGATTACGAAATTAGGGATAAGGATGATGCTATATATGAAGATGGCAAAACAATTCTCTCTCTAACTGAAAAGACGATGGAAGAACTCGAAAAGCTCAACGAAACCAGAAAGTTCATCGAAATCACTCGCAGAAAATTAAAACCGCTGAACTACGTTGGAGTTGTCAAGACTGGCGGGATAACACTGGAAATTTTTCCCAAATTCGTAACCGACAGAAGAGGCAATGCAGATCTGTCAAAAAAGGATATAATAGCCAGAAATCTCCTGAAAATGCTTCAGTACACCCACACGGTAAACATCAGGGAAATCGACTATGCCAGTATCTTTAAGGAGAGGCACAGCTTTTTCGAGGTGTTCATCAGCATTTTCGCCAAGAACCTTCTTTCACTCCTGAAGTGCAGGCAGAACAGAGAATACATGAGAAAATACGACGAGCTCAGATTTATAAAAGGCAAAATAGACTTCAGGAGATATACAAATCCGGCGAGACTCCACATAATACCATGCACCTACCACGAAAGAGCGGCTGACAACATTATCAACAGAACTTTGAAGTACACAGCTTACCTTATGTCCAGAATTGTAGAAGACAGAGAGAACTACAGAACTCTCCGCAGAATACTTGATTTACTCGATCCCGTAACTCTTATGCCCGTCACACTTCAGCAGGTTAAATCAATAACCTTCAACAGACTCAATGCCGATTTTAAACCCTTTATAGACATCTGCAGGATATTTCTCGAAGGTTCAACGCTAACGCTGCAGGCTTCCACCGTTGAAACTTTTTCACTGCTAATTCCGATGGAAAGCTTGTTTGAACAGTTTGTTGCCGGTGTTATCCAGCGTGAAGAACTGCATAGAAAAGTTTTTGATAGTGGTGCGGAGTTAAAAGTACAGGAATCAATAGGCTACCTCATAGAAAAGGATGGGAAAAAATTGGCTGAAATGAGGCCGGATATCATCATCAAGGTTGGTGACGAGAAGGTCATCATCGATACTAAGTACAAGCTTCTGGATCCGGAAGACAAGAAGTTCGGCGTTTCACAGCAAGATCTCTATCAGATGTACGCTTATTGTAGAGAAATCAACGCCAGAAAGGCTCTGTTGATATATCCAGAAGGGCTAAACAAAATTAATGAGATTGGCATAAAAACTCCATTCAAAATGGGTAAGAATAGAGATATAGAACTTTTTGTAAGAACTATTTCCTTGGAGTACGACTTAACTAACGAGGGCTTTGCAAAATTTGTTAACGGCTTAAGAACAATACTTTATGAGCTGAAGGGTTAGGTCTCCAGATGCAGGTGAAGCAAGATTTATGGAGTCTGGTTAGCATAAGAGCAAATGTATTAACTTCGAGTTCAAACAGTAAATCGATGACTGACGTAACCATCTCAATCCCGCAAGATTTCGCGAGAGTTCTCGGAGTGAGGGTGAAAGAACTTCCCAGACTCGTCAAACTTTACCTTGCCTGAACTCTACCGGGAGGGGAAGATTAGCATGGGCAAAGCTGCTGAAATAGCGGAGATCAGTAAATGGGAAATGATGGAAGTTCTGGCATCGAAGGGCATCTCTCTGCAGTACGATGAAGACAATCTGAGAGAGGGTGTTGAAACGCTGGAGAAAGTGTTATGATTGTCGCTTCAAACTCAAACCCCTTGATCATACTGGCAAAAATAGGGAAGCTGGACATTATAAGGGAGCTTTTTGGTCAAATAATAATTCCAAGGATGTCTGGGTAGAAGTTATTGAAAAAGGTAGGGGAAGCCTGGAGCGGAGGAAGTTGAAAAAGCCAGTTGGATTAAAGTAGATGATGTTAAAGACAAACTGAGTGTCGAAATCTTAAAAGGCGAAGTTGAGGTTGGCGAAGCAGAAGCAATTGTTTCTTGCAAGAGAATTAAATGCTGATCTCCTCATTATGGATGAAAGAATTCCGAGAATTATAGCCAAATCTCTTGGCCTGAAAGTTGTGGAAGACTGGCGATTCTGAACATTGCAGAGAAGAAAGGGTTGATTGAAGAAGAATTCGATGAGCTCGTAAAAGAACTCAGACTGAAGAGCATCAGATTCAGCAATGATATACTTGAGAAACTCAGGCAGATGTATGGTGAGTAGATACCGGAAATTGTATATTTTTCAATCCTAAGCTCGATTGAATCTCAAAATTAGTGAAGATAAAAATGGATGGATGGACAGGCAGTTCTGGTTTAAGAAAGCGTATAATAAAAGCCTTCGGAGACTTGAACGTTTGACGCGTTAATAAAAATTGAACAAAAAATTTAAGTATTTATGATCCAATCAACTACAGTGAAAGCATACATCACAATCCTCGGCCGCTCTGTATGGGCTCTCATCAACGCGTACTATGCAGTTTTAGCTGAGAAAGCGTACTATCCTGACATAGTTTACATCTTTGCAGAAGACATCTACGCAGACCAGCTTGGCAGAGCAATAAAAGGCATAGAAATCCTATCAGAGGAATTCGGTTTCAAGCCTGAAATCAGGCAGGAAATTGTCAGAGAAGCTGATTTCGTTGAAGCTGTGTTAAAAATTACATCCTTAATCAAAGACCTCAAGCAAAATTATAAGATAGCTATAGACATAACGCCCGGCAGAAAAGCACTTGTTGCTGGGGCTCTAATCCCCATCACAAAAATAGGTGTTGACCACGTTTTCTACTTGGCAATCAAAACGCTCAACAACGTATCAAAGCCATACAAAATGATTCCACTTTCAATTCAGGAGCTCAGAGACTTCGTTGAGGATGCCAGAGTTATGAGGTGATGCCAGTGAGTGAAGTAGTCGTTTCAAGAGATGAACTGCAAATACTTCTCAACATGGAGAACGAGATCAGCATAATGTATCCATTCTACAAGCACTTCCAGCTGCTGACGGCAAAGCCGGAAGAAGATGGATACAGGTTGAAGGTTTTTGTTGGTGAATATGATTTTGACAGAGAGGTGGAGCGATTTGACCACTTTGCTTTAGAGATGCCCGGTTATGCGGACTTCCTTGAGTGTCTGGTAGCAGGAATTCTGAAGTATAAAAACGAGAAGGACTTCATAGAGAAACTCAAGCACTACAGAAGTATGACAAAGAGGGTCTACTTCTGCCCCGACACTAACGTAATCTACCATCGATTCATCTCGAACTCTTCCCTTTTTAAGCAGAACGAGGTTTTGCTCGTCGATACTGTTAAGAAGGAGATCGAGGCTGCCCTTAACTACAAGTACAATCCTCATCAAATCTCCGAGCTCAAGAACCTTGTAAAATATCAGAAGTTTCTGCTCGACGAGTGGGTGAACAAGCGCATGAAAAAATCGAGAAAAGCAGCGTACATCGCTTTGAGAGAGTACAGAAAGGTGAGAGATCTGGCTGTGGAGATTGAAAGCATAGAGAAATCAACAAGAGACAGCGAGTATAACGACAGGATAATCATTAAATCCGTCAGAAGGTTCGAAAAAGAAAGAAATGCACTGCCAGTTTTGCTGACTGCAGACGTATCGATGGTAGACATCTGCGAGCTTGAAGGTGTTGAATACTTTCTATTTGAGTATCCCCATGTTATAAGTGCAGATTACTGCAATGCTGAACAGATGCTCGAGCTCGTTTACTGTCTTGCTGTTGTTTTCGGCGTCATCAGACTCAATTCGACTGTAGTTTTTGGAGAGTTCAGGGGGAAAAGCAGGCACGAGGAGCTGAAGTTGAGATTTCTTGATGAGAATATGGTTGAGGAGTTTGAAAGGGATCTGAGAACATGCAGGAAACTGATGGCTCTGGGGATAGAAAAGTAGCCAGAAAGATAAAAGCAGTGGTATTTGACATGGACAACACCCTATTCGACTTTGTCGAGGCGAAGCTGAAAGCATGTAGGGCTGTTGTTGAATACTTGGGAGTTGGAAGCGAGGAAGAGTTGCTGAAGTATTTCTTGAGAGGAGTATACGGATTTGAGGATTTAGAGAACATTGCAGACTACATGCGTGATAATGGAGTTTATAATCAGGAGAAGTATGAAGAATGTTGTAGAATATACGAGGAAGTTAAGCTCGAAAGTATTGAGCCTTACCCTCACGTGAAAGAGACCCTCGAGAAGCTAAGAGGTATGGGCTTGAAACTCGCAGTCGTTACGGATGCGCTGAATGGACACGCTTTAAGCAGACTGCGCAAAGCTGGTTTACTGTATCTGTTTGATGTTGTGGTTTCAGCAGACATGACGGGCAAGAGGAAGCCAGAGCCTGACTCCATAAAACTGGCTTTGCAGAAGCTTGGGGTTGATGCGAAAGAAGCTATCCTCGTTGGGGATAGCGTAAGACGAGACATAGAAGCAGGGAAGAAGCTTGGAATGCTTACTGTTTATGCTGCTTATGGTGACAGGAACTTCTTCGAGGATAAGAGCGGGGAGGCGGACTTTACTATTGAGGGTATTTGGGAACTGGTTGGGTTATCCAATCAGCATTCTAAATAAATTCCATCAGAAAGCTTTCATATCTTGGAAATGCTTTTTCAATTCTGTCGATGCTCCTATTGAGTGATTGTAAAACAAACTCTTTATCTGAGTTTAAATATCTATTTTTAATATCCTCAATATGATCATGCGCATTCATTTTAATCACCTCTTTTTATTTTCCTCTCAATGATGGCAATTAAATCTCTAATAGCTTCATTCCATGATTTCTCACCATTTACCCATTGAATAAAACTATAATAATTATCCCTAACCGCTTCCATAAATTTTTGCCACGAAAAACTATAAGATTTCAATATATCTCCCCAGCCATATTGACTCCATAAAGGACTAGCAATCCATGTTCCCTGTTTGATATTAGCCTGCATTAATCTAGATCCTTTTTCTAACTCTTCTTTAAAACGTTTCCTTACCGAAATGGGTTCTGGAGGAATAGGTAAGTTAATTTTCATCTTTCTTACCTCCTTTCTTCTCTTTTTTCAGGCGAATTGCGCACAACTCGTTCATATACGAAATGCTTCGTATATCATTCCAATTTAACATTATATGCGAATTTCGTATATACCTCCATTTTGGCAGTGTATCTGAACTTCGTATATACGTCAATCTGGATGAGACTTTCCCCCTCCAGAGCGTCTTTAATCACCTTTTCAGACCTCCTTCTTCCTTATTTTCAAACAATCTATCTAAGGGACTTTTAGTCCTGAGTATATCCTTGTTACTCACATGAGTATAAATTTCTGTTGTTTTTGAGCTTTTATGCCCTAACAATTCCTGAATGTATCTCAAGTCCACCCCGCTTTCCAGTAAATGCGTTGCAAAGCTATGTCTTAACGAATGAACACTAGCTTCTTTCCCTATGTTTGCTTTTTCACAGGCTTGCTCAAAAATTGCCTGAACTGTTCTCGTAGTTATGTGCCTTCCCGGCTTAGCTCCTGTGAACAGCCATTTTTGTGGCTTAAATTTCTGCATATACTTATTTAACATACCTAAAGCCACTTCTGAAAGCATCGTGTATCTATCTTTCCTTCCCTTTCCACCTCTTATTCTGATCAGCTTTCTTTCCACATCAATATCCTCAACTCTGAGCCTAACAACCTCCCCAACTCGTAATCCAGCAGAATACATGAGCATTAAGATCAGCCTGTGTTTGATGTTGGTAATCGATGATAAAATCCTTGAAACTCTTCCTGACTCAAAACGACAGGAAGCTTTTTGTCTTTCTTCGGCCTCTTTATTTCATAAACAAATTTCCGCTTTAGCACTTCACCGTAGTAAAACTTTAACGCATTGATTGCTATGTTCAGAGTTGAAGCCGAAGCATTCTTCTTTTCCGCTAAATGATACAGATAATCTCTCACATCATCATTTGATATCTGATATGGCGTTTTTCTACTGAATCTCAAAAATTCTTCATTGTAATGCAGGTAAAGCTTTACCGTTCTTCTGCTGTACTTTCTTGCCATCAGTTCTTTCTCAAGTTTGTAAAGCCAGATGGATGTGTCCACCTCAACCTTTTCTCCATCAAATGCTGACAAAAGATTCTTCAATTCTGAGTAAGGAATGCTCCAGTATTTCCTATCAGGATGCCATCTGTAGCCTTTAACAGTTTTAATTTTTGCAATGTAGTCTAGATTGTACGGGAATTTGACTATAACGACATCTTTGTCTCCCTCAATTCTTATCATTTTATCCCTTCAGTCGTATTTTCCACCTTCATATCCGCAAACACCCATTCTTGGCAAGTTAACAACTGGCAGAAGCATTTGCCCTGCATAGTAGCTCCTCACCATTTGAGAATAAATCTCTGTCGTTTTTACTCCATTTCATTCTCAATCCAGCCCGCTAAACTCCAGTGAAGCTTACAAAAAAGCTCGCTGAGGAGTTGTAGGAGAAGAGCAGAAAAAGTAGCATTATCAGTTCTCAAAGGAAACGGAAAGCATCAGACAGATGGAATTTCTCCAACGCTTGATAATGTTCATACACTTGTTCATCCACCCTTCCACCCTTCCCACCCATACCCTTCAGATCCAGCACTCAAACTTACTACAGTGACAACCTTGAGTATAGTTTCGTGTATGGAGGAGAATTTATCAAGTCAAGCTTTTATATCTATCCGATAAACTCCTGCGAAATAGGTGGTAACAATGGTTCGAGACAGAACTGTAACAGTTTTCGATACAACATTGAGAGATGGGGAGCAAACACCCGGAGTAGCGTTTACTCTGGATGCCAAGATAAAGATCGCAAAACAGCTCGATAAACTCGGAGTTGATGTTATAGAAGCGGGCTTTCCTGCAGCGTCGAAAGGTGAATTTGAAGCTGTAAGGAAAATAGCAAATCTTGGTTTGAACTCCAAAGTTTGTGCACTGGCAAGAATCGTTAAAGAGGACATGAATGCTGCACTGGATAGCAATGCTGATATGGTACACATATTTATTTCTACATCCAAGATTCAGATAGAGCACACAATCAAGAAGAGCAGGGACGAAATAGTTCAGATGGCTGTAGATGCAGTTGAGTACATTAAAGATCACGGGAGAATTTGTATGTTTTCGGCAATGGATGCAACGAGAACTGAGATGGACTACCTTAAAAAAATATACTGTGCCGTTGAAGAAGC
This sequence comes from Archaeoglobus sp., assembly GCA_003978865.1. Taxonomy (GTDB): domain Archaea; phylum Halobacteriota; class Archaeoglobi; order Archaeoglobales; family Archaeoglobaceae; genus WAPX01. The sequence continues at coordinate 30,874 of QNXS01000078.1, forward strand.
AGGGGTGGATATAGTAAACGTTCCAGATACTGTTGGAGTAGCAACACCATTCAAATTCTACGATATGATAAATGAACTGAAGTCCTGTTTAAACGTTCCAATAGACGTCCACTGCCACAACGATTTTGGATTGGCAGTTGCAAACACCTATGCTGCAGTTCTTGCAGGAGCGAGCGAGGTTCAGGTTACAATTAATGGAATAGGTGAAAGGGCGGGAAATGCTGCTCTTGAGGAAGTAGTCATGATACTGCACAGTATTGAAGGTATAAGAACAAACATAAAAACTGAAGAACTCGTCAATACATCCAGACTCGTCGAGAGACTTTCCGGAATAAGACTGCCACCAAACAAACCAATTGTTGGAGCAAATGCTTTCAGCCATGAGAGTGGAATTCACGCTCACGGTGTACTGAAAGACGCTAGGACGTTTGAACCGGGAGTTATAACACCTGAGATGGTCGGTCACAGGAGAAGGATAGTCATAGGCAAGCATGCCGGCAGGCACCAGATAAAGAAGATACTTGAGGATGCAGGTTATCATGTTGACGAAGAAAAACTGACTAAGATAATGGACAAGGTAAAGGAGCTTGGAGATAAGGGGAAGAAAGTTACAGATCTTGATCTGTTCACAATTGCAGAAGTTGTACTTGGCGAGCTAAAGAAGGAGGAAAAGGCAATAATAGTAGATGAAATCACAGTTCTAACAGGCAATAAGATAACACCGACAGCAGTTATAAATGCAGAGGTTGAAGGGAGGAGAAAAGTCACCTCGGCAATCGGTCTTGGCCCTGTTGATGCAGCTCTCAAAGCTGTTAAGAAGTTAGCTGGGGAAAGCATAAAAGTTAATCTTACAGAATTTAGAATGGATGCAATAAGTGGTGGAAGTGACGCTTTAGCAGAGGTATACGTTACAGTTGAAGATGATGAAGGACATTCTTTTACGGCCAAAGCTGCAGGAGAAGATATTGTAATGGCTTCAACTGACGCAATAATCCATGCTGTGAACTATCTGATGCTTATGAGAAAGAAAGACAAAAGTTAATTTTTTTGTTATCTCAATACTATTTTTAAAAATTTTAAAAAATTAAAAAATATTAAAAAATAAAATTTTTAATGCCTTCTTCTACCCCTTACCACTTTTTCCCATCTCTTACCAGTTACCATAGATCCCACAACATCGAAAATTGTTACTGCGTAAGCATGGATCAGCATGGTCATCAGGAACAGATACATGAAAAGTCTGTGTACCACTCTGATTAAGTCTATTCCACTGCTCAATCCAAAAGCCGGTGCAATTTGATTTGCCCAGTTTATAATAGGTGCAAACTGCTTCTGATAGTAAAGAGTGAAACCAGTTATACCCATTATTGCTGCCATGAGCAGATACATCCAGAGCACTTGAACTTCGGTGGGTATTAATTTTTCAACGTACTCTCCCTTTTCAGGATCGTAACCTCTCGGATCTTCTATGTGCGGTCCAAGACCCGTCCAAGCTAATATCTCTTTTATAAAGAATTTAATTGAATATGGAAAACGAGTAGGTGAAAACCACTTCCATTCGTATTTGACAACGTAAGCAAACAGAAGTACCCAGAGTGCACCAAAGATAAATCCAAGGTAAACATGAATAGTCAAAGCTGTCTGCATGTCCGGCCAAGATATTCCATAGAGATTACCGAGTCTTAAGCCAGTCCATCCGATTATAAGTCCTGTGGAAACAATTCCCCAATGCATCAGTCTGTACGGTAGATGATGTCTCTCAACAAGAACGGTTTCATACTTCTGATGGCTCATCCAATCCACCTCCCGAGAGTTATTCTGCGCTTAATCAGATGAATTAATATACCTACAAGCACAGCTGAAATTATTAGGCTTCCAAGCTGGGTTATGTTTATTTTGAGCGGAATTCCAAAGTTATGTAAGTCAACTACAAGTGTTGATGGAGGCATAGCAAACTTCTCATCTGGCTTTATCAGCGTGTAATTCTCCGTCAGTTCTGTCAGGTTGAGCGGTGGTGATGCATAAGCAATGCCCGGTGGTCCAATTAACGAATCTACTTTGGGATGATACACAAAACTTAGGTTGGTGTGGCAGTCTTTACAAGGTCTTCCTTTTGCACTTATTGTGTGTGGCAGAATCATACCAAGACTTGAGTAAGATCTATTCCCGTAGGAAACAATCATCCTAACAGCCGGATATAGCTTTCCATCAGGCCCAACTATAAGATGGAACTCCTTTGTTGTTACACGATCGATTTTTCCTGTATCAAGATGGCAGTTTATGCATGTCTGATACCACACAGCATGGCATGCTACGCAGGAAACCTTCTTTGCGTGAAGTCTATGTACAAGCAGATTGGGATTGTAGGGTTTTACTTTTATTCCCTTTACTGTCATGTTCGATTTTCCATGACAGTCCAAACACTTTACTTTAACAGCGTACCATGTAAACGTATATAAATGCCCATCACCGTGTATCTCAGTGCTGCTGTGGCAGTCTGTACAGTTAAGTCCGTAAACGTAGTGTATGTCCGGGCTTGGTCCTTTTCCCATTTTTTCGATCAGATAACCCTCATAGTTGACACCAACGTTGTGTTTATGACATTCTACACAAGTATTCATCTTTGGTATTTCACCGTGGTACGTGTGGCATTCTGTACAGTTCTCGATGTGACATTTTTGACATGCTTTTGGTAAACCCATCTTAAAGTAATGTCCTGCTCCCTGTTCCCAAGCTATTTTTATACCAGCAATCGTGTAGTGAAGACTTGTAGAGTAGTTTTCGGTTATATTGCTGTGGCATAAACTGCAAGATTGTTCAAAGGCAGAGACGGGTGCAATCGTTATTAGGGCTACTACCAGTGCGATAACCAGAGCCACTGGTTTTATTCCCCGCATACATTGAGGAAGATAAAGGAATATATCTCACTTTCGATTTCGCTTTAGATTTTGCTAAGCTGTTTGCTTAAAATCTCCTTAAAATTCACATCCCGAAACGGGTTGTAAAGGCAAAACGTTTAAAAGTTGATAGATGCATAGATACAAATAAAGCCGGGGTTGCCGAGTGGTAAGGCGTCGGTCTGCTAAACCGATGGGCTTCGCCCGCGTGGGTTCGAATCCCACCCCCGGCGTTTTTATTTCTGGTTTTGTGCTCTATTCCAAAAGACTTTGAAGCATTCAAAGCTGGGAAGATAAAAGCTGGGGAGATACTATCAAAATAAACTCCAGCAGGCTTAAAGGTGTTAGGACGTAAAGGACAAGTTGAAAAGAATGAGAAGAAACTGAAGCTGAAAGTTAACAAAACGATTTACAGTTTTGCATCAGGCTTCCTTTGGTTTCCAATTCGCTTAACGACTTTCTATATCTCTTTCAGCTTCTCCTTGAATTTCTACTTCTCCACTTTTAGTTTGAAGACTTCTTCGAACTATGGATCGATTTCGTCTGGTGTGTCGAGTGTTATGTAGCCTTTCTATGGAAATTCTTCAGCCTTGAAATTTAAATAAGATATCGTAGCGATTCTTTCTCAGCTCTCATAGACATCTCAACTTTTCTTTCGTTGATTTCAATCTAAGATAAGATAAATAGATTACCGAAAAACCGAAATATTGAAATAAGATTATCTCATTTTATCATATAATGAAATATGAAGAATTGAAGGAATTGCTTAAAAGAATTGAATTTAACAAAACAGAACCTGAAACCCTTACAAAACTCATTGAATCCGCCCAAAAGAAAGGTGAGAGAGCTCAAAGAGAGTTAAGAAATTTAAGGAACTTGACCGGGAAAATTGTTGATGTTTTATGTAGTAAAGACTTCTTCCGCATAAATAATAAAATAAATGAAAGTGAAGTAGAGAAATTCGCAGTTGGTATAGACGGAAGCTTTCAGCTTGTTGGTGGAGTTGGTGGTAAATGGTATCTATTTCTGAGTGTTACTAGAATCCTATTCAAAAATGGACTTGAATCTGAACCAGAAGTCGAGGTTTTCTGGGCAGATATAGATGAAATTGATGAACAAGACAATCCGAGCATTAGATTGGCTGCTGAAGAAAAAATGTTGACTGTAGAATCAAAAACTATTTTAAATTGGGGTAGTAAAGGCATCAAATCAGTTGTCCTTCAAAATTTCATCAACTTTTTTTGAGAGGCTTTCAATGTCGCCCATCACATTTTCTTCTATTATTACCTTCCCTTTAGTCTTTTCGGGTAGCGATATCTTTTTTGCAGGTTTAAACACACCGTTCTCGTATATAACTTCGATAACCTTTGCCATAATCTTAAATAGCCTTAAATCTTCAAATACCTTTTGTCTTGAGCATAGCTTTTGCTATTTTAAGGGTTATGTTCGCCTCTATCCACGCCGCTATCACGATTAAGATAATAGAGATTAATGCTAAGGTTAGGTATTCTTTGACGTCTTCTTTCGTTAGTATTTGTTCCTTTTTGCCAGCGAGATATCGGATAATCTCGTATGGTATCTTAAAGCCTGCCGCTCCCGCTATTATTATCGCGGGGATTTCAAAGATGCCGTGCGGGAGAATTAAGAGGAATACTTTATCTACATTTAAACCAATTTTAATACTAGAAAAAATTTTTAATGATAAATCATTTGCATTAAAGAACAAATTAACAAAAGTGGGAAATCCAACTAAGAATCCACCCAATATCAAAGTCAAGGCGGCTATTAAGTTATTTTTAAGGATAAATACTGTGTCGGTAGCACTAAATTTTATATTATTTTCTGATTTTAATTTTGATAGTATATCATTTTTAAGGTTGTTTCCGCTTATTATAATCGCTCCTATCATAAATCCTCCGACATAGATTAGTATCGACAATAAAATGTATGGCCTCATAATTTTCTTATGCTCCGGTAAGTATTCCTATTGCAGTTAGTACACCCGTAACGCCTAAAGATAATAGTGTAATCAAAAGCATAAAAACCTCTCGTTTTTTATTATTGCATGGCTTACCTTTAAATAACCCAAAAATGGATAGCAAAGTCGCTACCACTATTATTACTACTACTGGAATACCTTGAAACCTTATAAAGCCTAAAATATCTAGTAACAGACACAAGTTGGTAATCCACACGATTGCCAGCAGAAAAATAAGTATACTGTTTTGTGTTAGTTTCATGGTTTCTAGCACCTTATAATGGTTTAGAGGAACACCGCTATTGCTGCAGCTCCTACTGGGCCTGAGGCCACTGTAAGAGCAAATCCTATGAGTTCAAGGTGCATTCCGATTAACCCTCCAATTGTGCTAACCATGTCCCCATGTGCTGCAGACCAACACGTTAAAAACGCATCCAAGCCATACGCCGCATCTCCGACATTCACAGCAGGCATCACTTGCATAGCAACCATCGCCAAGCACATAGCGACAGCCAGCCACTTTATCACGGTATCTTCATCCCACCTCCTTACTGCATACATCCTATCTTCCCCCTTAGTCTGATCCTACTTATTTCTTACTATTTATTCCTATTTAAAAATTTTCTCTTCACGTTTTTTTTCTCGATGTGAAAAGATTTATTAGCGATGATGTAGATTGAGGGGTATGAAGTTAATAACCGATCCGAATGCATTTTTTGAAGGGTTAAAGCAGAAAGATATAAGAATAAGAAAGCCAATGGTTATAGTATTAGCATTGGCAATTCTGATTTCAGTATACCAATACATTCTCACGACGAAAATATCGCAGGCCTTTCCAGCCGAAATTGCTAAATTCTTCCTTGTCGGAGCTTACATCGGAATAATAGGTTCTTTTGGTATTTTTGCAGTCTGGCTGATTTTAGCAGTAATCATGCACGGATTATCTGCTTTCTTCGACGGGAAAGGTAGCTTTAGGAGAACTTTTGAATTCGTCGGATACGGTTTCCTTCCCTCCCTCGTTGGTTCAGCAATAACAACCATAACAATCCCACTATCTTTAAACTACATCCTGAATGCTGAAATCCCTAAAATTAGCTTAGCTCAACTCCAGCAAAATCCAAAAATCGTTAAAACGATTATGCTTTCTCT
>QNXS01000077.1 GCA_003978865.1 Archaeoglobus sp.
AATAAAAAAGAAAAAAGAAAATAAAAAGGATGATAGTTAACAATGCTGACAATGCTGATGAAGTGCAAAATCTGTGGGAGAGAAACGCACACAAAAGCAATTCCGATTTGCAGTGAATGTGCGAGAACTGAGAAAGCTAAGGAGTTCGTTTCAGTTCTGCATGAAGGAACTAACAGAATTGGCAGTGAAGGCAGATTTAAATGTAGACTCTGTTCCAACAAATGTGGTTTTGATGACAGGAGCCTCTGTGGTTTAAAGTTCGTGAAAAATGGAAAATACGTCTCCTTAACAGATTCAAACAGAGCAGTTCTAAGCTATTACGAAGATCCTTTACCCACTAATTGCTGTAACTCTTGGTTTTGCAGAGGTTCAATTCTAAATGGTGTAAATCTGGCAATTTTCTACTATGGATGTAACTTCGATTGCCTGTACTGCCAGAACTGGACGCACAAAATTGTTTCAGAGAAAAATATTGTTAGAATTGAAGATATTGTAGAAAAAGCAATGCCAGAAAGAGTTAGATGCATCTGCCACTTTGGCGGGTCTCCCGAACCACAGCTTCCATTTGCGATAAACTTCAGCAGGAAAGTACTAAAAAGGAAACATATTATGGTATGCTGGGAGTGGAATGGAGCTGGAAGAGAAAAACTCGCGCTAAAAGCAGCAAAACTTAGCTGGGAAAGTGGTGGAACTGTAAAGTTTGACCTCAAGGCGTGGAATTCAAACCTCCATGAGATACTAACGGGCAGGAGCAACGAACAAACTCTAAGAAACTTCGAGAAAGTATTTGACAGATACCCAGAAACTCTCTCCGCAACAACACTGCTCGTTCCATACTATGTTGATGAAAGAGAAGTTGGTGAAATAGCAAAATTCATATCATCGCTGGACAGTGAGATTCCATACAGTCTTTTGATTTTCCACCCTGATTTCAGACTTTCCGACATGCCTATAACTCCAAAAAGACAGGTTTTAAAGTGCTACGAGACCGCTAAGAAGTACCTGAAAAGAGTTCATATAGGAAACTTGCATCTTTTGACCGGGATTGGGATTTAAAATGTACTTCCTCTGCTGCATTTCCTGTCAGAATAAGTTTCCGGGACACTTCTGCATAATAAGCCCGGACAGGCCATCTCCCTGCGGGATTACATACAGGGAGGCTCTCAGTAGAATTGAGTTCTTTAAAAAGGTTGAAGTCGGGAGAAAAGTAGGTGTGGATGAATACGAAGGACTGAACGAATTCGTCAGAAGGTTCGGGTGTGAGAGGATTAAACTTCACTCTGTCAGGAATTATCCTCATCCAACATCGCCTCTGCAACAAATAATAGCTTTTTATATCCCCAAAGAAGGTATAGGTCTCGTTGACAGGAAGTTCAGCGGAAAAACGCCTTTGGGTCTCACCTTTACAGAAATGGAAATTCTATCTGCCGGAAGGCAGGTTGATGGCTTCACTGGAGTTAGCTACGCCTATCTAAAAAGAAAGGAATTTCTGCTTAGTGAGGGTGGATTAAAATCCGTTGTATGGATGAGTCCAAAAATTAGAAAGTTTGTTATGCAACTGTAATTGCTTTACACTTCAAACTTTTATTTACACTTTAAATAAAATAAGGTTCTCTCATATCCACAGCCTTTTTTATTGCCTCTACAAGCTCCTTACCTTTTAGTCCTCTCACATTCACCGTATTATCCTCTCTCAGCAGGCAGGGTTTAATTCTGCCATCTGAAGTGACCCTTATTCTGTTACAGTGCATACAGAATTCTGAATTGTCAATTGGTTTTACAAACTCAACTGCTGAATCTCCTATAAGGTATTGCCTTCTGAAGTGCATTTCTCTTAACAGGACAGCTTCAGCTCTGGATGCTATCTCTCTTTCAATTCTGGAGATATCCGTATAATATTTCTCAAGTCCCGGAAGTTTCAGAACTTCTATTAGTTGTAGAATTGCCCTGATGCCATTTCTGTTTATAGATGCCACAAAGTCCATCATTTCTCCGATCTGGTCCTCGTTGATGTTTTTCATGACAACCATGTTAATTTTTACCGGTGTAAGATTACAATCACATGCTACAGCTATTCCTTCAATAACCCTGTTAACATCTCCTCCCGTAATAAATCGATAGCTCTCCTCTCTGAGAGAATCAAGACTTACGTTTACTCTATTTAATCCCGCCTCTTTTAACTCCTCAGCCTTATCCGCTAAAAACGTTCCATTGGTTGTTACGGAAATCTCCTCAAAAGGTGGCATTGAAGAGATTATATCACATATATCCTTTCTAATCAGTGGTTCTCCTCCGGTTATCTTTACTTTTTTAATTCCCAAATCATAGAAAGTTTTAGCTATTTCAGCTATTTCTTCGACACTCATTTCTTTTCCTTCGTTCATCTGTCCCTCTCTGTGACAGTAGAAACATCTCAGGTTACATCTCATCGTAACAGCTATTCTTAAATTCACTATCCTTCTACCAAATCTGTCGATGAGCATAGCTGTTCAGCCCTTCTCAGATCATCAAGAGTGTTTATATTGAAAAATGAAATTAACTCATAATCTATTTTTCTTATTTCATTCATACTTACATAGCAGGGTTTAAGCATCCTCTCTACAGCCTGCATTATCTTTCTTTCCTCAAGCTCAATTGCCTTCTTAAAAGCAGGTATAGATCTTCTTGAATAGTATGCGAGCAAAGGTTCTTTTTTTCCATTATTCCACTCCGGTATCAAAGCGTCACATTCGAGCTGTTTGCCCATATCCCAGAGAAAATCCACAACTTCTCGCTTAACAAAGGGCATATCCCCGGCAACTACAACTACATCTCCGCATTCAATTAGAGCCGTATATATTCCAGCTGAGGGGCCAAAATCTGCAACTATATCACACACAATCTTAACCCCTGTAAGATGCAGTTCTTCAACTATCTCCCCGTAAAGTTCAGCTTTTTCTTTACTACAAACCACGAGGATTGGAAGCTTCAATCTTGAGGATACCATCTCAATTATCTTTTTCCCGCAAACCTCAAGCAAGGGTTTATCAGCAAAGTTAAGCCTGCTACCTTTACCCCCCGCAAGCAGGGCAACACGCTTCACGTTAGTAGACCGTTGTTACTGAATATATAGTTAGCTTAATTTTCAATTTTCAATTTTCTCAAATTTCTCGTTAACGATAGTAACGATAGAATTATTAACGATAGAATTATATCCCCTGAAAATTAACGCCAGACATGCCAGCTGTTATTGATGTAGAAAAGTGCGAAGGATGTGGCAGTTGCGTTGATGAGTGCCCTGTTGGAGCAATAGAGTTAAACGATAAAGCTCACGTCGATGAGGATATATGCACTGAATGTGGCAGTTGCGTTGATGTGTGCCCAAATCAGGCAATAGTTATAAAATGATAATCATAAAAAAGAAAAAATTAGCAAATTACTTTAAAGTAAATGACCAAAAACTCTCTGAAAACTGAGGTGTAGCTATGAGTGTGATAGTCAAAATCAAAAAAAAGTTCAGTTTCCTGTTTAAGTGGTTCTTAAAAAAAGATAGAATGAAAATAGGGATATACGGTCCGCCTAATGCTGGAAAGACTACCTTAGCTAATAGAATATTGCGAGACTGGACAGGAGATGTCATGGGGTCTGTAAGTGAAGTTCCCCATGAGACAAGAAGGGCAAGACTCAGAGAAGGTGTAAAGATTGAAGTTAATGGCAAATCCGTTATGCTTGACATAGTTGATACACCGGGTCTTGCTACCAAGATAGATTTTCACGAGTTCATGAAATTTGGACTGAGCGAGGAAGAAGCGAAAAAAAGAGCTAAGGAGGCAACAGAGGGAGTCATAGAAGCAATAAAGTGGCTTGATGACTTGGATGGTGTACTGATGGTAATGGATGCAACTGAAGATCCCTACACTCAGGTTAACGTTACAATTGTAGGTAATATAGAAGCAAGAAATATACCTCTGCTAATCGTTGCGAACAAAATAGATCTGCCAAATGCATCTCCTGCAAGGATTAAGGCAGCTTTTCCACAGCATCCTGTAGTTCCGGTGTCGGCACTCAAGGGAATGAACATAGACACCCTTTACCGGGAAATAGCAGAGAAGTTTGGCTAATAGGAGGGTTAACAATGGAAGGAGTTCAACTTAACCTGATCTCGAAGGATAGGCTTGATAAAATGGCGTCAATGGAGAAGATAAGGATGATCCTCGAGGAAGTGAAGAGGGGTAAAATAGTCGTACTTGAATCTGGTTTAACACCGGAAGAAGAGGCAAAACTGATAGAACTAACAATGCTTGAAATTGACCACGATAAATTTGTTGGAATAGAGGTTGAATCCTATCCTCAGAAATCAAGAGGTTTTCTGGGCAAAATCTTTGGCAGTAGTGGCGGGAGGTTAACCGTTATAGGTCCCGCAAACAGGTTGAAAACACTACAAAAAAGTGATGAGTTTATTGAGGCTCTTGTAAGTCTTGGAGATAGATAGCAGTGTTGTAGGTGCTATGGTGTTATGGTGTGTTATAATTTGTAGTTTTATGGGTGCTATGGTGTTTGATTATGCCCCACAAGTGTACAAAGTGTGGCAGGATTTATCCTGATGGAGACAGAAGAATACTTAACGGCTGTGAATGCGGAAATAACAGATTTATCTATGTTCCTAAAGAAAAAAGTAAAGATAAAAGAATAAAAGAGAAGAACAAAGATGAACGTTTAAATGAGGATAGAACGGGCAAGGGCGTTAATGCTGAGGGAGTGGAGAGTGTGAGAATAATAGATCCGGGAATGTACGAGATTAATCTCGAAAAAGTTTTTTCAAGAGAGGAAATAATTATAGCGTTGCGGGAGGATGGAAGGTACGTTATACACCTCCCGTCTCTTATTGGTAAACTCGAAAAAAAGTTAGTAAAAAGAAAGTCTGATAAGAAAAAGTAGAATTCCATAACTCATTCAGCTTACTTATATTCTTTGCAAATTAGCAGATTAAGAAACTGAAGAGTTGTCCGATCTTCATAAAAAGCCTATCTATTTGAATTGGAAGAAGTTGAACGTTTTCTAGTAGGCTGAATGTTAAATTTTCAGTATAGTTCACAGTACTTCCATGCTTTGATAGTTAAAGGTTTTACTACTCAAAACATTTTTAGTTTTTTAATCATACTGATACATTACACATGATAAAAACGATGAGCTTTGCTGATGGTGTTTACGAAGCGAAAAGGCTTTTCCGGGGTTTTGGGAGACGCAGAACATCAAATACTTCAAATATAAGGCATAAGGAATAGTAAGGAATCGTAGGGCTATGCACTGAACTTAACCTATACACGATTCGGAGATCACACCGAATATCCGTTTTTACAGTTGAAATGCATCCTTGTTAAGCAAAATCCAGACTTCATCGCTTACGGTATCAGTGTCCATTGTGTAAGGTAGATTTTTGAATTTCTTCCTCATGAATTTCCTCCTCAGAATCATGGCTCTCAGTCCAAATAGTTCATCGAACAGCAACTTCTGTTCGGGTGTTAACCTTGGATAGCAGTCTTTCATGAAATCCATACCCAGGGGACACGTCCCAGAAAGGCACGGAAAGCAGTACCTACTACCTTTTGCACGGTCAATAAACCGGCTCATCACGCATTACCACCTACAAACATTCCAGTACCTTTCTCATCAAATCGTCGCTGATCACAATTCCCTCTTCCCTAACCCTCTTCACAATGTTCACGAGCCTATCTGCGTCAACATCTGCATTCAGCCCGAGTTCCTTCAGCTTGTATTCAACACTCTTCTTTCCGGAATGCTTTCCGAGGATGATCTTCCTTGCTCTACCAGCGATTTCTGGACTATATGGTTCATAAGTTAGAGGATTTTCCATAATTGCCGCAACGTGCATTCCCGACTCGTGGGTAAATGCATTCTCACCAACAACTGGAGCTTGAGAGTGTACAGGTACACCCGAATATCTCTCAACCAGCTTTGAAAGTTCATAGAGCTTGTCAAGCCATATACCCGTATAAAACCCGTATAGGATTTCCAGAGCCATAGCAACTTCCTGAAAACACGCGTTGCCACATCTCTCACCTATACCGTTTACCGCCGTGGCAACCTTATCTGCCCCACACACCAATGCTTTAAGACTGTTTGCCGTTGCCAGTCCAAAATCGTTGTGAAAGTGACACAGCACCTCTACACCCAATTCCTTCAAAGCTGTAACGTAGTTCTCTACAAGCTCTGTTGTAGCAACACCTACGGTATCGGACAAATGAATTCTCTCCGCACCGTACTTTATAGCTTTACCGTATATTGCCACGAGCGTTCTAATGGGTATGCGCGTTGCATCTTCTGTAGTAAAGGATACAGAGAGATGCTCACTTGCATATTCTACCAACCTCAGAGATTCACCAAGCACATCCTTAAAGCTTCTCCTCAGCTTGAACCTTAAGTGCAGCTCGCTGAGAGATGTGGCTATAACTATGCCATCAACATCGCATTCAATTGCTTTCTCTACATCCTCTTTCTTAGCTCTACAAAACGCAAATACCCTTGCGTTCAGGTTCTGTCTGGCTATCAACTTTACAGCTTCAGCCTCCTTTTCCGAGACGACAGGAAAGCCAGCTTCAATCTCACCAACGCCTATCTCATCAAGCATCATTGCTATCTCGAGCTTTTGTTCTGGCAGAAAGCACACGTTTGGTGTTTGTTCTCCATCTCTCAGCGTTGTGTCGTAAAACACGTTAAAATCGGTCATGTTTCTCCTCATCTCCCCCCTTCCCTTCCCCTGCCAACAGATATGATCACCTACATCCGGGGACGCCGTAGGCATCGGCCCTGCACTGGACACAGTGGTAGAACTGCCGGATGTGATGTGACGCATTCATTCTTGCAGCAGCAATTTCCTGCTTTGTTGGCTCTCTTATTCCACTGAACTTACCAAGAGGTATGAGTGGCATGATATTCATTATGTATGCATGATCCGAGACTGCCCTTGCGATGTCGGCTATTTCGCCATCGTTTATTCCCGGAATGTAGACTGTATTCACCTTAACCAGAATTCCCGCTTCTACTGCTTCTCTCAATCCGCTGAACTGTCTTTCCAGAATTATCTCTCCTGCCTCAATCCCCCTGTAGATTCTGCCATTGTGATTTATCCAGGAATAGATCCTTGAAGCTGTTACCGGGTTGACAGCGTTTATCGTGATTGTAAGATGCGTTACGTCACATTCCACCAGCTCATCGAGTTTCTCTTCCACAAGTAAGCCATTGCTGGCAACACATCTGAAGATATCTGGATATTGCTCATACACAATCCGAAGGGTTTCAAAGGTTTCGTCATTGTAGAGAGGTTCTCCGGGGCCAGCAATTCCGATTGTGGTTGTTTCTGCTGGAATCTTGCTTAAAATGTCGTCTATGTATTCAACCACCTCGTGCGGTTCAATGACTCTGTTTGTCACTCCCGGCCGGTTCTCGTTCGCACAGTACTTCCTCGTGCAGTAGTTACACTGTATGTTGCACTGCCTCGCAACTGGTAGGTGTATTCTTGCGTACTTAAAGTGCGCCTTATTGCTGTAGCACGGATGCCTGCAAACCTGCATGCAATCACCAGTAGTAGAAAGAAGCAATGATTTAAAAAATATTTTGAGAATAAAAAATAGAAATGACATATACTTTGTTATACAATCCTAATAAATCCTAAAAATTATGTTTGACAGCATTGATTACCGTAACGGCGAGACATATTACCCCTACAGAATAAGTTTAAGGAGCTTCTCAAGGTTCAGCTCGGAAACAAAATAGTCTTCAGAAAGAAAGGGAATGAAATAGTAATAAAAAAAAGTAATAAAAAAATAAAAAATAAAAATAGATAGATCGCCTTTTACAGATCATTCAGGTTCAAATTAGTTCAGTTCCCCTGTATCATAGTGTAAGAATTATAGTGTAAGAATTCAGACACGACGTTCAACTGTCAATTACATGTTCCGTTACGGTACTTTATCGGTACTTTATCCCCTTTGAACGAAATGTCCTTTCCCAGTCGTTGGCAATTATCTCCAAGATGTTAAGCATACCCTCGTATCCGAAATATGGTCTATCCAGATAGACATCCCTGTTAGTAGGATACAATACATCAAAGGCGAGTTTTATTCCCACCTCTTCCGCAATGTATTTTTCCCACGCTGAACCAACAACGGCATCAACATCGGCATCCATTAAGGCCTTTTTCATCTGATACCCGTCTACCCAGAAACCCACCTGAGGGGAAATACCGAGGTCGTTCAGTTCCCGCTCTAAAATTTTCCGGGCTTGGGGTGTGCCAGACCTGAACAACAGTAACTCAGGAAGCATTTCCAGTTCCTCAAAGAGCATTCTAACAAGACCAATACCAATAGTGCTGTCTGCACATACTGCAATCTTGCAGTTGTGATAGCGAGGAATGATCATCAATGCCCGTCGGCGGAGAGTATCTACAACCATTTGCTCTCCTCTCTTTATCAAGTACTCCACTTTTTCTTCCACACTAAAATATGCTCCCAGCGCCCTCAACCATCGGGCGGTATTGTCCAAGCCTACTGGCAGCGGGATATCAGCAAGAATTAGAGGTACCCCATGGGTTTCCTGCATCTTCCGGGCAAACGTATAGCCGGCATCATGACTCAAAAGAATGTTGGCTGATGCTCTTCCTGCATTTTCTATCTCACGAATGGACGTATTACGGGTGAATACAGTCTGTACCTTGATACCCAGAAACTGCAAGATCTTGGTTACCCATCTCAAGTCTGCCCACCATGTGGGATTCAAATTCACTTGCGGAGCGATGATGTTCACACTATCTGGGATTTTGTTATCTGTCTTTTTTATGAATGGTAGCAGGACCTCCAGTCCCGCATCTACACCCTCCAACGCGTTACCCCGAAAACCTCCGGCAAATACTGGAATGAGTGTGGCTTTAACATGAGGCTGAACTGTTCTGCATATTCCTTCAATGTCCTCGCCAATAATATCTGCTGCACAAGTACCAACGACAAACATAAGCTTGGTATTGAATGTGCTATCTGCTTCTCTAATCAGATTCTTCAGTTTTTCCGATGCTCCCATGACGACGTCCAATTCAAAAAGACGAGTGCATCCTATTTTTCGCTGCGTGAAATCAACTTCACATGTATCGTAGGCAGCCGAAACTGTAGCTGCACAGCCTTGGGGTGAGTGAATTACTATGCTTGCATCCTTTATCCCCGCCACCACACTGGCAACACCCTCAAGTGCGCATCCCAGAATTGGATCACTGCTATACTTACAGTTCTCAAATACTAATTCAGCATACATGCTTAACCTCCTGCATATACTGTTGGATCTGGCAGTTCACAGGCCAGCTTTGGCGTCAGGGATTGGACAGAGGCCAAACCTGCATTTTTAGGAAATACCATCTCCCTGAATAACCGGCTTCTGGGTCTGAATGCATATCGAAAGGCAGTATTGATGCACTTTGCGACCTTCAGGGCACCACGATAGCCAAATCTGGGACGATTCAATATGGCATTCAGATCCACCAAGGGGATGTGCGGGAAGCTCAGAGAGGAACCAAAGTAAACAGTTGATTCTGAATCCAAGCCACCCAGAAACTCCAATAGTTCCTCCTCTGTTTGTCGCATTGATTCATACTTACCGAAAGTAAGCGTTCCCTTCGTGATCAATATTTCGGGATCCATGCCTGTTTCCAGTATGTAATCGATACTGGTTCTCCTTGCCTTTGTACTCCACGGATGAAAGTTGTAGATAACTACCCGCATCCCGAAATCATTCTCCAGCATATGAGCAATGGATAGCGACCTAATAGCATCATGCCCTTCCACGATAGCAGTCTTACCTTCCAGATGGCTCTTAGCTTCCTCAAATTCATCTTTGATAGTGCTGTATTCCCTCTCTATCAACGCTTCAACCCTATCCTCCATTCTTAGATATCTTGCTGCCCCTCTGAGCCATTTTTCAGTTGCAGTGATACCATATGGAAGAATTGTGGAATTCAACGGTGTACCAAATCTTTCCAGCATTCGCTTGCCGATGGCGTAGCCAAAGTCAAGGCATCTCGTGCAGTTAACAGCCACACTGGGTGCACGTCTGATTTCATTCAGGGTACAGTAACCAGCGATAACGCTATTGACTTTTGCCCCCAGCTCCTTAATCAATCGTATTAACTCCTTGACGTCTGTATCCACCTCCGTTCTTTCAGGCCCCATACGGCCACCCACAATGTTGACAGCATCTGCCAGTTCTGCCTTACTCTGAGGCGTGGGAGGTTCCATCAAGTCCACCAATCGCTCGAAGGCCAGATCAAAACCACTGCGGTATTCTCCTGAAAATCCTTCACAGTGAATGGTCATAATCTGAGCATTTACTTTACTTCGCACTTTATCCACTATGGCGTCCACATTATCACCGATAATTCCGGCTGCACAGCTTGTCGCTACGACTATTAAATCCGGGCCGTACTTCTTATCCACTTCTTGAATGGCAGCGTTTAGCTCCTTTTCGCCCCCGTAAACAATCTGCTTCTCATCCATATTAGTACATACAACAGGTTCGTAGGGAGTTCCACTGTTGCGGCAGTTTGTCAGCTTGTATGCTCGCTTCACACCATATGCACAGCCACGTGGACCGTGAGCTATAACAATGGTATTTCTAATGCCACTCAGTACCTTCAATGCCGTCCAAAACTTGCAGGGACGGGTATGGCTACCCTGCAATTCGGTTTTAACCTTACCCTCTTTTGTCAGACGATAGAGTTCGCTCAGACGACCGTGGAATACTATATCAGGCAACATACTGCCACTCCAAGCATTGCCCCAACAACTGCTGGCATTGTATATTCGTAATGTTCGGAGAGTACTCTCGCCAGCGAGCTGGATACGACGAAGAGTATCACTCCCGAGCCTAAAGCCAGAACCGGATGTTTAATATATCCCGGTAAAGACATAAACGCTCCAAGCGGTATCAGCAGGGAAATAAATGTCACAATTCCCATTCTATATCTGGCATTCTTCAGCAGTGAAAGAGAGACTATACCCTCAGGGAACTTGTGTAAGAGCAAAGCTGCTGCCACAACCGGAGAAATTCCGGAACCCAGTACAGTCAGGATTATACCCTCACAGAAATTGTGAATTCCCATACCCGAAACAGCCGCATAGCCTCCAATATTTGTTCCATACCTATCTACCCAATATACTAATAAGCCTCCGAGCATGCACATCAGGAATCCATACGGGTAGCCATAAACCGCATCTGGAAGTATGTCCATCAGCACAACAATAGCTGCGAAACCTAGGCCGAAGCACGCAAGAGATACCTTCTTAACAGTACTCTTCGTCTTTAAAAAAATCAATGCTCCGGACAGTTCGGCAAGCGCCATTACGATTCCAACTAATATATTCATTTTTACCACTTCCTACCATACATTCAGTATCCATTCCCTGTCATGCTTTCTCTCCATATCCTCAAACAGGGTATTTGCAATGGTCTCTGCCAGCCATATAGCTCCATTATAGCCAACAACAGGATGCCTCCAAAGGCCAGCTCTATCAAAGGTGGGAAATCCAACTCTGACCATTGGGATGTCGTAGTCTATAGCTATGTACCTTCCTTTTGAATGGCCCATGATTAGATCAATATCCACAGACCCATCCTTTATCCGCCTCTCCAGCTCCCATAGATCTGCGTTCCATACCACTTCAATATCAAAATTGGCTTCTCTTTCCAGTTCGGTGAGCCGGGGATCCTTCACATAGGATTTGTCGTCATCCCCGAATAAGAGGAGAACTGGCTTCAGTTCACACTCCAAGCAGAACTGGGCAAGACCTATCACCAGATCAGGGTCACCGTAAATTGCCACCTGCTTGTCTGCGAAGAACATATGGGCAAGATCAACCATCGCATCTATCGCCCTTCCCCTCTCTACGACCAGAGAATCAGGTATCTCCTTACCAGTAAGCTGGCTGATATTTCTTAGAAACGTATCTGTATTCTTTATGCCAATCGGCGTTGGGCCTATCACTGCTGGCACTCCAAACTTCTTCTCCAGAAACTTGGCTGCAGTTCCGCCTTCATACCTGCATAAGGCGATTGTAGCAAGCGAATTGGCTGTATCAGCAATATCCTCTACGGTTGTACTCCCGTGGGCAAATCCCGACCGGTCAGGCATTATAGGTGCGTCAAAACTCTCGGTATCCATCAGTATAATGGATTTCACTCCCATTTCCTGCAGGATGTGCTTTATCTCCTTTACATCCCCGGGATTGAGCCATCCCGTAATTATATTCAGCTTACCATTGGGCTGTCCCTTCCGCGCCAGCGTAGAAACCAGAGCGTGCATGGCGGTATCGTATCCCTTCACGTGGCTACCACTGTAACTCGGCGTATGTATGGGGACAATAGTAACTTCCCGCTCAGGATATTCCTTCTGTAAAAAGTTTCGTTCTATGTTTCCTATTGTTCCTTCGATGTCATCACCAATTGTTTCTGTGGAACATGTAGTGATTATGGGAATAACTCTTAAAGAGGGGTGCCTCCTCACAAGTACCTCCACACCCTCCTCAATTCTCTTCACACCACCAAAAACTGCTGCATCCTCGTGCAGAGATGATGATGCAATGTCAAAATTCTCCTTGAAGTGCTGGGCAAACAGTAACCGCACAAACGTGCAGCAGCCCTGTCCTCCATGTACAAGAGGGATGCAATCCTTTACCCCTATACAAACAAATTGGGCACCGCAGGGCTGGCAGTTATACATGGGATTTATTACACCACTCCTGTCCTTCTGTTCTACTATCAGACTCAATCTCTCACCACCTAACTCCTAATAACCAGAAAGCCGCAGTTCAGGATTCAGCGACTTTACAACCATAACCTCCATCAGCTTCTTCTTAACTTCCTCCATTATCGCTCTCTTCTCCGCCTTATTCAGCTCGTTCAACCATGGAAACCTGCTCTTAACATCGATCACAAGAGCTTTTGCTTCAACATAGAAATACCTGTCCAGCAATGTTTCGGAAACTTGACATTCACCTTCGGTCAGAAGCTCGATTGCCTTTTCCAGAATGCCTTCTATGTTTGCTCTTCTGTCCCACTCCCGCGGGAAGAACTGCCATAAACAGCGACTCTGGATATAGGAGTACAGTTCCTCAACTCTATCGTCCATTGTCCTTCCTCCTTATATCCTCCTTTGCCAGTTGCCAGAGTTTTGAATAAATGGCGTTGTACATGTCCCTCGCCATGTGTACGAACCCCTCAAATCCCATATAGGGTCCATTGTGCTCACCATGACCATCAAGGTATGGAATATGCAACTTCTTTACGAGATCGCCAACTCTGGGCCCTGTGTAGATGATATCCGGCTTTACCTTCTCTATTACCTCGAAAAACTCAAGTTCATTTCCATCATCTATATAGATCGTTCCTTCCCTTCCTCGCGAGATTGCCTTCTCAAAGTCATCCGGATGACCGAACTTGCATGACATTGCCACCACTCGCATCCCCAGCTCGTCTTCAAACGCCTTTACCCAGTGCCACAGACGGGGTCCGCCAGTCCATATACAGATCTTCTTTCCCGCCAACCTCTCTTTGTACCAGTCCAGCTTTGGTCTCCACTTTGCGGTTTCTTCAGCAATCAACTTCTCTGCCCTGTCTTCTATGCCAAAGAATGTACCAATCTTCCTCAAGCCCTCTGCTATGTAATCAAAGCCCCAAGGATCGATATCCAGTCGGGGAATGCCGTACCTCCTCTTCAGCTCGTTGGCTATGTATCCGGCCGATCTGGCGCATATCACAACGTTTAACTTCGCCCTGTGCATCCCCCTCAAAAGATCATAGGAGCCGTTCCCGGTGAAATGCCCTATCACCTGAATACCCATTCTCTTCATGTAGTTCTCCATGATGAAGCCATCACCCTGAATGTTGTACTCCCCAATGATGTTCACTGTGTAGGGGCTCCAGATCTCGGGCTCGCACTCTCCTACTTTATCTCTCATCCATTCCATATTGAACTCGTGATGACCCTTTGATTGACTGACACCAGCGAAGCCGGGGCACTTCACACAAAAGATATCCACATCTCCTAATTCTTCTTCTACCTCTCTGGCAATTGCATCAATATCGTCCCCGATCAGTGCCGTAGCGCAGGTAATATAAACAATCATTCTCTTAATCTCCGGGTAGGCAGCAAAAGCCTCCTTTATGGACTTCTTTAGCCTGTCCATGCCTCCAAATACAATATGACTCTCCTTCATGTCTGTTGAACAAACATGCTTTAACTGGAAGTCGTTGTTGTCGCTCAGATACCGCTTTGTGTGCCATGTATTGTAAGCACACCCAACCGGCCCGTGAATCATCTGGATGCAGTCCTTGATTGCTCCTCCAATAACCAGCTTTGCTCCACAGTAAGCACAACCCCTCTCAGTCAGTGTTCCCGGAATTGTAGCTATGTTTGCAGCGGGCAGATATGTAACTATGTCTTCTCCTGGTGACTTCACATAACAGTGCTTCTCTCGCTCTGGGATTACCTCATCACATCTAAATAACACAAACGGCATTTTTTTCACCTCTTCAATTGCCTATAGCCTCCTCTCCCATTTCACCGGTTCTTATTCTCACAGCATCTTCCACAGGCAAAACAAAGATACGTCCGTCCCCAATTTTGCCAGTTCTGTTCATCTTCATGATTATTCCAACTACAAGCGGGACATCCTCATCACTTACAACAATGGATAAGAGTCTCTTCGGAATGTACTTCATGAAGAGTCCCTTTTCCTCACCCTCCTTCATTATCTGCTCGATGTCAATGACATCTGACAGACCGGCTGGAATGTAACCCCTCTGCTTTCCTCTTCCAAAGCACTTCATTACTGTTAAAGCGGGAAAACCAACAGCCTCGAGCGTTTTTGCTGTCTTTGCAACAGTATTCGGCCTTATTATCGCGATGACTTCCTTCACATTTCCACCTTTTCTGTCAGCTAAACACCCTTTTCACCAGTTCTAATCGTATACGCCTCTTCCAGCTGCTGAACGAAGATCTTACCATCCCCGAAGTTTCCTGTGTATGCCGAATTCTCTATTACCTCAACAACTCTGCCAGCATCATCATCATCCACAGCTATTAGCAACATCATCTTCGGTAGTTCGTCGTAGAGTATCTCTCCAACTCTCAAACCGCCCTGCTTCCCCCTTCCTACCACATCTATCTTGGTGAACGCAGGATAACCAGCATTGTTCAAAGCATCAACAACGTCATCAGCCTTCTCAGGCCTAACAATCGCTTTTACGAGCTTCAATTGAATCACCCATACAGACCATACTTCTCACATAGCTTTTCGAGTTCATCCATTGCCAGCGGAGTTGGGATGACAAGTTCGTCGTTCTCCTCAATCTTCTTTCCAAGCTTTCTATACTCTTGTGCCTGATTGCAGTCAGGATCGTATTCAACGACAGTCATCTTCTGGAATTCTGCCTTCTGGACTATGTTATCCCTAGGAACGAAGTAAATCATCTTGGTACCAAGCTTATCGCAGAACTCCTCCATCAACTCCCTTTCTCCATCAACGTTCCTTGAGTTACAGATTATACCCCCGAGTCTGACACCAGACCGTTCTGCATACCTCCTGACACCCTTAGATATGTTGTTTGCCGCATATACTGCCATCATTTCGCCTGAAGATACAATGTAAACCTCCTTTGCAAGCCCCTCTCTGAGTGGCATTCCGAATCCACCACATACAACATCTCCAAGCACATCGAAGAAGAGGAAATCAAGGTCATCAGGATACCCACCGAGTTCAAGCATCTTCTGAACGGCGGTGATGACACCTCTGCCCGCGCAACCAACTCCTGGCTCTGGTCCACCACTCTCTACGCACAGAATCCCCTCAAACCCGACCTTTCTCACTCTATCGAGCGTTAGCGCCTCTTCACCCTCCTCTCTTATCAGATCCATGACTGTATCCTGCGGCTTGCCGTGGAGTATCATTCTCGTTGTATCTGCCTTTGGATCACAGCCGTGGATCATGCACTTCTTATTGTAGAAGTACGCAAGTGCTGCAGCGGTATTCTGGCATGTTGTTGACTTTCCAATACCTCCCTTCCCGTACATAGCTACTTTCTTCGCGTCTGGTGCAACTTCTTCACCGAGATAGCCCATCTATTCACCTCCTTTGTCTCTTGCATTCGTAGATGTAATATAAACTTTTTTGATACTATTTGATTAATAGACTATATGATTTTGTTAATTTTGAATAAAGTTTCACAAAAATTGAGTAGAGTTATGGGTTGTTTTGCTAACAGAAACAGTCAAAATACTTCGAGCAAACTATGACAGCCTGATGAGCAGAATGGATTAGTTCAATTAATGCGTTAATTATAAAATATTATATGGTTAACTATCTTTATCTCATCAGTTTCACCAGTTTTAGGTAGTCTTCCATTAGATAAGTTATAACATCCTTAATTTAACAGAAGATAACCACCGGTTTTTAACCATCGGCTTTTATCTGGCAGTTTCATAATCACCTTGTTCGCCACAAGATTCCTTCATATCCTGTTCCAAAGCTCAACGATCTCGTATGTAATTTGTACTCTCCTTTCTCAGCTCAAAATCTCAAGAAGTCGCTTAGCTATCCATATTAGAGTACACACTCCAAATTCATGAGTTATCTACCGCAATTTCACCGAACATTCTCGTTTTTTCACCTTTTTCTGCCTGAATTGATTTTATCAGCTTCTCTTTACAGTCTTAAAGAAGTCCTAAAACACTTGAAATACAAGCATGAAACTCGATAGAAGGCTATAGAATGTCTTTTGAACTCTATAAATAGAGATATCCGTGTCGCTAAAATTCCCGTTCCCGAGGAGGACTGGAAAAACCTACTACCGTCTATGACTACCTACCAAAGCTTGAAGATACGTCCTTTTTCTTTCTGAGGAAAATTCTGAAAAACCACGTTTGAGGGAATAGCACTCGAAGAAAATCTACTGTGCGATACTGGTTTGACAAAAACTGTCAGGAGTTCGGAAGGTAAGGGGAAGCTTATGGAAAATATCGTCTTTCTGGAACTGCTCAGAAAAAAGAATCTGAATCCGTTAATGGGTGATTTTACCGGGAAGACTATAAGGGGGTGGAAGAGGAAGGAAGTGTTAGAGATCGAAAGCTAAGCTCATTCAGGATATGGACTAACCTGAGAGTGAGAAAAGGGAGATAGCTTAAAGGCATTCAGAGAACTGAGATGTGAGATCTAATGGTTATAACACGGGATCAGGATGAGGTTGCGGAAAGAGAGGGAGAGTATAAAATTGGTGCATGGATTGTTAACAAGTAAAAGTAGTTCATTGTAGTGGCTTTATTGGCGGTATCACTGAGTTTCAGGAATTTTAGTGATCGAAGTTTACTGAATCTGAGCAACTTCTTCCCAGTCCATAAGATGAAAGATGTTTTAGAGTTTTGTAAACTGGTAAAGCGATCTCTGACCAAAAAATGGAGAGATGTGCAAGATAAAGCCAAGCATTCGTTAATAATACTTGAGTAAGCATACAATTGTGTTCAAGTCATGCAACTTGGACAGCTTGATTATGGCAGAATTTTTTCACGAAACCAAAAACGATTTATCTTTTCCATCAAAATTTTGTTAATGGACGTTCAAAGGATAATAGATGGCGTAAAGGATGCACTGATGGGTGAAATAAGAGAGGAGCTGAGAGAGTTCAGGGCTGAGGTTAGAGGCCAGCTCGAAGGATTTAAGCTCGCAATGGATACGATGAACAAGAGGCTTGACGGAATTGAATCAAGGCTATCAAACATTGAAGGGGATGTGAGAGCATTGAATCTGAGAATTGATGAGACAAATAAGAGAATAGATTCTGTTAGAGAAGAACTCACGGCAAGAATTGATGAGACAAATAAGAGAATTGACGAAACTAACAAGAGGATTGATTTGCTCTCAGCAAGGCTTGAAGAGAATACGAAAGAACTTGGAAATCTGAAGGCTGAAATAACAGAACTGAAGACGAGGCAGGAAATACTCGACGATGTGGTAAGAAGGCTAAGGAAGCTTGAGGAGAGAGTTTTCGCTTGACTTGAAATAAAAATTTTTAGGTAGATTTTTTTCATTTAGATAAACAAGCAACAAAGCAACCTCACAGGTTTACAGTCTTAAAGAAGATATAAGTGTCAATTGCCCGCTCTGACAAGTTTCCGTCAGATATCTGATTTTCCGGACTTCAGCATTTGCGAAATACTCTGAGAGCTTAACTGCTTTTGTATTGGTTCCACTTCAAATCTGGAACAGATTTTCCTTTCAGGAGTTATTTTAATCGTGCAGAGCTTTCTATTTTTATAGCGTTACTATAATTATTGGAAAATTATTGGAAGCATTAACTGACACTTACCAATCAGTATAAAAAAAGAAGTTTATATACCTGTAAAACATCAGACTCATGCATGAATGTGGGATCGATATGGAGAAAGTGGGATTTGCACGTCCATACTCCCGCATCCTATCAACACAACTTTGGATTCTCGGACAATGAGGAAAGTGAAAAATATAATGGCAACATTTGGGACAAGTATATTGATGAGTTAGAAAAAATTCAAGATGTTGCCGTGATTGGAATTACTGACTATTTTTCCATAGAAGGTTATAAAAAAGTACTCGAATACAGACAAAATGGTAGATTGCAGAATTTAGATCTGATACTTCCAAACATTGAATTTAGAAGTAAACGTAATAACAGCTAAAAACAATAGATTGAATTTTCATATAATTTTTTCAGATACTATTGATATTAACGATATTGAAGATTTTTTAAATAGAGTTAAACTTATACTCAGCGAACCCGGATCAGCTTCTTTTCAAGGTGTAAGTTGCACACGACGTGGCTTAATCAAAGTTGGGAGGACTTATGCAAATGATGAAACTCTTCCAGAAGAAATGGCTTTAAAAATAGGATTTGAACAAGCTGTTGTCGATATAACACAACTATTGAACGAACTGGAAAACACGCCTGATTTTAGAGGGAAATATCTAATAGTGGTTGGAGAAGACACTCATGGTGGCTTAAGTGAAATCCCTTACGATCAATCAGGGCATTTTAGAACTGAATTATATCGCAAATGCCATATTATAGAGTCATCTAATGAGAACACTATTAATTTTTGGTTAGGTAAATCAGAAAAAATAACCGTTAAAGAACTGACAGATCGTTTTGGTGGGTGTAAACCCTGTATACATGGTTCCGATGCACATTCTTTCGATAAACTGTGTAAGCCCGATTACAATCGGTTCTGCTGGATTAAAGCTGATCCTACATTTGAGGGTTTAAAACAAATAATCTATGAACCAGAAGAGAGAGTAAGAATTCAAGAGGACAATCCGGAACCCAGAAAAAGTATCTACACTTTATCGTCTATAAAAATTTCGAATTCTAAAATAAGCGATGAGTTAAAAATAGAAGAGCAGAAAATTCCATTGAATCCCAATTTAGTCGCAGTTATTGGTGGCAAAGGGAGTGGAAAGACAGCTTTGCTTGATTTGATAGCTAACTGTTTTGAAGATAGATGTAAAAGAAGTGGGGAAGATAAAAATTCATTTGTCCAAAGGATAGAAGATCAAAAACCTGACTTGACAGCTGAAATATCTTTTATTGGAGATGACGTAGAAAATTTCTCTAAACAACTCAAAGAGGAAAAATTCTTCCCACATTCAAGGATAACGTATTTGCCTCAGGGGAAAATTGAAGAATATAGTGGAGACAGAATAAAACTACATGAAAAAATAAAAGAAATAATTTTCAATAATAAAGATGTAATAGAGTCTGGATGTAAACAAAAGTTTGATGAACTCTTGGAAGACATAAAGCAGCTTGAAGAAGAAATTAGAGACATTAATTCTGAGATTTACAAGTTAGAAGAGGATACCAGGCCTGAGATAGTGTACGAACTTGAAACCAAAAAGAGCATTAAGGATGGAGAACTAAAAAATAAAGAAAGTGAGCTTCGGGAACTCGTAAAAAAGATTGGGGTAGACTCCAAGGACAAAGTTGAGAAGCTTAAGGATGAGGAGAGTAACTTAAGATTGAGGCATTCACGGTTGGAGAAAATTAAAAATGATTTGTTAGGACTTCAAGGTAAAATTAAAGACTTTTTAGAGCTAAACTCTAAAATTACCAGATTAAATTCTAAGCTTATGGAACTGGAAATCTCTGTGAATATACCACCCATAGATCTTAAACTACAGTTAGAAGCTATAAATAAGGCAATAGGGATTGTCGAATCCGAAATTGAGAAGATTACACGTCAAATAAATTATAAAAGAGAGAAACTTGATAAGTTATCTGGAATTGAAAAAGAACATGCTAATTTACTTAGGGAAAAAGAGGATATAAAAAGTGAATTAAAGATGCTAAATAGACAGTTAAAGGACATCAACAGAAAAAAAGATGAAATAGAAAGGCTAAAGAACGAAAGAAAAGAGAAGTACGAGGAATTTATAAGAAAACATATTGAATTAAAAATTATTTATGAAAAAATCATAGAAAAATTTTCAAGCGGTAAGGACGAAATTTTGAGTAATATAGACTTCAAGTCAAATATTTTCTTCAATCAAGCTGACTTTAAAGAGAAAGGAGAAGACATCAGAAGGATTACTTCTGAACAGATACAGGAATTATCAACAAAGTTAAACGAAATCATAACTGACAACATTACCGAATTGCAATCCAAGATCGATAAATATCTTACTGAAGCTTTCAATTTCAGGCAATTTTTAAAGAGAACAAGAACGAGTCTGGATTTTTATAATTGGGTATTTGGAAATTATTTTTCACTCAATACTGAAATCTTCTTCAATGGAATACACATGGATAAACTTTCTATGGGTCAGAAGGGGACGGTTCTGTTGAAGATATTCTTGGCTGAAGGAGATCATCCTTTAATAATAGATCAGCCAGAAGAGAACTTAGATAACAAGTTCGTTTATGAAGCCCTTGTTGACGCTTTTAGGGAGGCAAAGAAGAGAAGGCAAATTATAATAGCTACGCATAATGCAAATTTAGTTGTAAACACGGATGCTGAACAGGTAATAGTTGCAGAGTTCAAAGACAGTAAGATATTATATAGATGGGGGTCAATAGAAAACCCAGATATCAGGAAGGACATCACTGCACTTTTGGAGGGTGGTGAGGAGGCATTCAGAAAGAGAGAGATGAAGTACGGCATTTAAGAAAGTCTATATATGAGTAAAATAAGGATACAAAGACAGAATAAATACTCAAATTTTGCAATAATATCCGTTCAAGATGGATCTAAATATACAACCCCGTCGAGTCAAACTCAATCGTTTACTCGTTTCACTCGTTGAACAGAAAAACATTTGGTTTGTTAGCCCAACTTGAATACCAAAAAGTCTTAATACAAGCATTCAAAATCCTCGCCGGGATGAGAGTTGCCTTAAAAATTGCCTACTTCGGTATGAACTTCTCAGGCTTCCAGTACCAGCCAGACAGGAGAACTGTTGAAGGAGAACTGTTTAAAGCTTTTGAAAAAATCGGAATAAACGCTAAAGAAGCCAGATACAAGTGTGCCGGAAGAACTGACGCCGGAGTTCATGCCTTAGGTCAGGTGGTAGCTTTAAACGTTGATAGTGCAAAAAAAGTCCTTCCAAGAATTTTAAATGCCAATCTACCGGAAGATGTGGTTGTCTGGGCTTGGGCTAAAGTAAACGATGACTTCAATCCCAGATATGCGGTAAGTAGAAAATATATGTATGTTATGCATCTAAATAGAGATTACGATGTTTCTATAATGAGAAAAGTTGCAAAAATGTTGATTGGAACTCATGATTTTTCAAATTTCACAAAAAAGTTTGGGGAAGGTCAGAACTGCGTTAGAACGATATACAACATAAAACTTCGAATGAATGGTGATTTCCTTATATTTGAAGTAGAAGGTAATGCCTTTACTTGGAACATGGTCAGGCGTATAGTTTCTGCTTTGCAGGCAGTTGGCAGTAAGTACAGAGATATTGAATGGTTTGAGAAGCTTTTAAATCCTGAAAAACATAGAGAGAAAGTCGAACCTGCCCCGCCTTACGGACTTATACTTAAGGATATAAAGTACAGCAATGTCGAATTTGAAGTTGATGATTACGCATGGAATGCCCTGATATCCAAGATAAATAAAATTTTAGATTATTATGGTGCAATATATAAACTTTTTTCTATTGTAAATGAAGAGTAGCCAACTCGGATAGTTAAAGTTGCATCTTAGTAGAGAAAACTCTAAATACTATCAATATTATTACAATTATAATTATGAAAGTCTCAAAAAATTGCAAGTTCGGTATGGGCAGGAGAGGAGTTTCTCCAGTGATTGGTGCTGTAATGCTGTTCGCAATAGCTGTGCTCATGATAGGTATCCTCCAGATACAGTTAGTTCCGTCAATGTGTAAGTCCAAAGAA
>QNXS01000075.1 GCA_003978865.1 Archaeoglobus sp.
ATTCTGCTACACAACCTGAATTTACTTGGATTAGATGACTTTGATGTCATAGTTCTTTCTCACCAGCACTGGGATCACATAGGGGGTTTAAACAGTATTATTTCAGGGGCATCCCTTGTATTCGTTCCTGAAACTTTTTCTGCAGAACTGAAGAGAGACATAGCAAGAAAGGTGGAGCTTATAGAGGTTGGAAATCCCATAAAAATAGGGGATGGTATTTATACAACTGGAGTTCTTAATTCTGGAGTTCCGGAGCAATCACTCCTCGTGGAAACTGGAAAGGGTGTGGTGGTAGTTACAGGATGTTCACATCCGGGTTTGGATGTTATACTCGCAAGAGCGAAGAAATTCGGGGAAGTATACGGAGTTATTGGAGGTTTTCATAACTTTAGAAAAATAGAGATTTTGAAAAACCTTAAATTTGTTGCACCGTGTCATTGTACAGTTTTAAAGGATAAAATCCTCAAAATGCCAAACTCCAGAAAGTGTTATGCGGGATGCGTCTTCAATATATAATTAATGTATAATCTTCAATATATATAAAAAATTAATATATAATTAATCTTCCAAGCACTTTTCTCCATACATCTTTATGAGTTCAACCATGAGTTTTGCCGTATCTACATACTCCTCAGGTTTTAAGTATCCATACGCGGTATACATTGCTATTCCATCAAGCATCGCCATCAGTAGCATTGCAATTCTACTACTGCACACACCTTCCTTCCTTAGCAACCTGCTCACTTTCTCGATTGCTCTTTCTACCAATTCCTCTACAAATTTTGGATCATTTCTATTCATTGTATCTAACAAGTAAAAGAACAATCTTGGAATTTTTCTATCTTTTCCAATTATTTCAAGCTTTGTTTTTATTGCTTCCTCTAATGTTTCACAATTCCAAGGTGCGTAAACTCTGAGAGCATACATTAGTAGCTCTTTCTCAAGGTTTTTCTTGCTTTTAAAGTGATAAAACACCGTACTCTTAGATACTCCCGCCTTTTCTGCCACATCATGAACTGTGGCATTCGGGTTGTCTAAGTAAACTTCAAGAGCAGCCTTCAGAATGTTCTCTTTCATCATTTTGACTATCCGGTCAAAAAGGAAATAAAAACTTTATTACATATTCTCATCTAATTATTTTCTGGATTCAGTAA
Organism: Archaeoglobus sp.; assembly: GCA_003978865.1. Classification (GTDB taxonomy): domain Archaea; phylum Halobacteriota; class Archaeoglobi; order Archaeoglobales; family Archaeoglobaceae; genus WAPX01. The sequence continues at coordinate 1,155 of QNXS01000075.1, forward strand.
AAAATTGTTATATCTAACAAATAGTTATTTTAAGATTTAAATAAACAAGAAAGATTTAGAATTAAAAATCCTTATGGTCTTCATAACCACTCTGATAATTTCTTGGTAATTTTCTCTGAATTCCACCTACAGTTCTACTCGTTAATCCGTTATCAGGACAGAAAAATAACACCCTTTTTAACTGGTTCGAAATGGTACTGTCAAGTAGAAACAAAAAATAAATAGTTAACATATATAGCTATAGGAGATTTAAAATAAGAAAAATAAGAAATGATGTAGAATTGGAATAATCAGTAAGATTTATGATATCACAGACTTAAAGTGGCACTGTCAAGAATAGCAACAAAAAATAACTAAGATACAACATATGCAACCCGCTCTAAGGCAATTAGTAGGCTGTTAAGTCTACAAAAGTCTTTCGGAGGAACAAGAAATTTGAAAAATATTATACTTTTTTGGTCTTTCTTTAAGGAAAACGAGTGAATTTCTATCCTTATTCGAGGAAATAAGTCACGAGTCAGTAAGGATTTACTATCATAGACTTAAGAAAGTTCTAAAGCAACCAAGAAAGAAGAAAAGAAGGTTAATAAATAGATGAAACAAAATAAATTTGAGCAAGAAATTAATCTTTGTATGATACTGTAGACGTAAAGAGAATACTTAGCTAAGACTTCTAAAAGCAAATAGATTTGAATCCTATGTTTTCTTGAAAGAATTTTAATCACTAAAATTAGCAAAGATTCTTTTCAAAATTCAATCGTGTGGATTGAAGAGTTTTATGCTTTATATCTCCAATGGGGTTAATTTGACACCACGCCTAATGAGTTGCTTTCCTCTCTTAGTTGATATTTATTTTTTAATTTTTAATTAATATAATTAAGCTAAAACTAAGAAAAACAGCAAACCAGCCCACATCTGGTTACCGATCGTAGGAAACGAGTGTTTGCTAAAAATTTAAAAAATTCTTAGAAGATCCCTTCTTTTTCTGCTTTTTTAATTAAGTCCTTAGTGAAATCAATTGGGAAAACAAAGGTTGTTTAGCCCAGTTATATCTCTTAGCTCCTGGTTTTTTCCTGTAGTAACCAAATCTAATATCTTTTTCTCCATCTTGCCACTCTATCAATTGTATAACCGCATAGTACTTGCCCAATTTTTCTACTTCAATCTCTGCACCTACCTCTTTTATCACAGTCCCCTCTTTTTTAACTCCTTCTGGGTATGTAAATTGAACGGGTTTAGGCACACTTCCAACTCCTTTTGGTTCCTCCATACAACCACCCGCAAGCCGCAAGCTTTAGTGGCTGTCCAGCAATTAAACGTTTACTGTTCCCTTTACATCGTGTAAAGTATGAACAGGATGGTGACAATTATATACTTTAGTTTGAGATTTTCTTAAAATTATTCCTGCAATCGAACTACCCCATCTTAGCCTTTAATGTCCCATAGAACCTCTCAACCTTACCATTCGTTTGAGGATGCTTTACTCTCCCAGCGATATGCTTTATCTTCCTCTCTTTAAGGAATTTTTCGAATCTGGATTTTCCTTTGTCCCTCTCTCCAAAGCAGAAGCATAGAACTGAGTTCCACTGTTAAAATTAATTTTGAGACCATAATTATCCACAACTTTTTAGTACTTTCATGGCTTTTATTTTCTTCTTTGAATAGATTTGAATAGATTTTTTGATCTTCTCGGCATTCTTAGCTCAGGAATTTATTCTATTTCCTTTGTATTGACTGATCTAATTACCTTTCTTGTTGAGATTCCTTCAATCTTTACTATTATTCTGCTATTGTTCTGGTTGGTTTTCTTTCTCTTTTCCCTAATTATCTATTTTATCGCTTTCCCGTCAGTTTCATACATGATTTGTTGAAGTGGGAAATAATTTCGGGAAAAACAGCTAATAATACGTTTAAAATGGAGAGGACAAATCTCATAAATCTGATTTAAATTTTGTGCAAGCTCATAAATAGATTTTTCACAACTTTGCTCAACTCGCTAACAGCATAAGATTCTAACCCAAAGAACTAAAACGATTTAGAGAGAATTGGTAACTCTTTTAGAGCTAATTACCAACTAATTGTTTGAGGTAGACTATCTGAATGGTATTGAAATCTGAATGACGATTGAATATTGAATAATGAAGTCAGTGAAGCACCTAATATTTTGTAACCATTTTGTAACTTCCGGCTACTTGGTAAGAAAAGCTTAAATTAAGTTTGAAAGCTAGGCTTAACCGATGAACGATAAAGTTGAAAAGTACTGGCATCTTGCATTTATTACTGCTGCTTTTATTGTGAGTATATATCTCAGAGTAATTAGACCGTGGCATGCAGTTTTTCAGTGGACAACGCTGCTTGGGGGCAACGATCCTTGGTAACTACTATAGATTGATACTGAACTGTATACACAACTTTCCAAACAGAATATGGTTTGACGCATTCACGTACTATCCATACGGAACATACGTCCACTTCGGTCCTTTTCTTGTATATACCAGTGCATTAGCCTCAATTATAATGGGGGCTCACACACCGGAGCAGGTGAGAACAGTAATAGCTTTTATACCAACGATAGGTGGAACACTTTTAGCTCTTCCGGTTTACTTGTTTGCGAGAGAGGTATTTGGGAAGAAAACAGCGGCTTTTGCATCGTTCTTAGTTGTAATCGTTCCGGGGCAGTTACTTGCTAGAAGCATCCTCGGATTTAATGACCACCATGTCTGGGAAGTCTTCTGGATGCTTTCATCTCTCGGTCTTTATGCTTTATCTTTGAACGTCTGGAGTGGTAGAAGTGCCTTGGAAAACGTCAAAAGCAATAGAGTTATTATACCTGTTCTTGCAGGTCTGGCATTTGGTGGATACCTTGATACGTGGGCTCCCGGATTCATTCTCGCTCCAATGATAACAGTTTACGTTTTCTTGCTTTACTTGGGTTGGAAATTTTTTGAGGAAAAAGAGAACTCAGCAATTTCTGGAGCTATAATGTTTGCAACTGCTGCCTTGGTGTACCTGCCATTTGCATTCAAGTATCCGGGATTTGACACCGTTCACTATTCCCCGTTCCAGCTTATAGTTGTCCTTGCATTTTCTTTCATCCTTGTTGCATTCTACATACTTGAACAGTTTCAGAAAATAAAGAATCTGCCTGAATACACGGTTCCGGCAACAGCGATAGCTGTAACTCTTGTAATAGCCGGTCTGGCTTTTTTAAGCAATCCAAGATTTATACATGACTTATTTGGAGTTATTGGCGTTATACATCCAAGAGGTGGGGCGCTTACAATTGCAGAAGTTCAGCCGTTTTTCACAATGATAGGAGGACAGTTCAGTCTGATTCCAGCTTGGTTGAACTTTGGTATAACTTTCTTCTTTGCGATACCTGGATACATGTATCTACTTTACTTGCTGTATAGAGATAAAAAGAATCTGTATCTTCTAATGCTTGTCTGGTCTACTGTTATGTTTGTCGCTCTCTGCGGGCAGAATAGATTTGCTTACTATTTTGGAGCAGTTACAGCAATACTATCAGCCGTCTTTCTTGTATTTTTGCTTAAAGTTTATGCTTTGTACTACACTGAAAGAAAAACCACAAGGCTGTATGCTGTTACGGCGCTCTGGGTACTGGCTCTGTTAATACTCAGATTGAACATGAACAAGTTTCCGTTTGCTCTCATAGTTGCGTTTCCAGCAGCACTGGATGCCCTTCTAAACATAAATAAAGAGTTAAGCCTAAGCTCAGAGTTTTTTAAGGAGTTAAGAGAAGGTTTGGATTCCAAGAAACAAACTCTTGCAGTAGTAACAATCGTAGCCCTTCTTTCATCATCTCTGTTTGTGATAGCACCAACTCTCGGAGAGTCATACGCTCAGAGTCAGTATGCAGGAGGTATAAATCATCAGTGGTACAATGCCTTAACGTGGATGAGAAACAACACACCCTACAGATCATTTTACGACAAATACTTCTATGAAATCTACAAGCCCGGTTATAAACCAAACCATAAGAAACCGTATCCATACCCTCACCCAACTTACGGGATAATGAGTTGGTGGGACTATGGAGACTGGATCGAGGCAATAGCTCACAGAATGCCGATAGCAAATCCTTTCCAGGAAGGAATAGGAAACAAGTACAGAAATGCTCCCGGAGCAGCTCCGTTCTTCACAGCATTTAATGAAAGTTATGCAGACTCGATTGCGGATAAGCTGAACGTTAAATACGTAATAAGCGATGTAGAAATGGCAACAGGTAAATTCTATGCAATGGCAGTTTGGGCTGAAGGTAGCTTAGCAAAAGCTGGAATGACATACTACTCAGGTGTTGGTTACCTCTATACATACGGTGGTAGGGTCGGGCTGGCAATAAACCCAACTTCACTTCCTGCTGGTTCGAGAATTATAAGTGCGATACAAATCCCAAGTGAAAACTACTACAAAACAATGGAGGCAAGGTTGCACATTATGGATGGCTGTGGTTTGAAGCACTACAGAATGGTTTACGAGAGTAAGCCTGTTAGCGCAAACTCAATGATGGGTATAGAGGAGATGATCTACCGCAGCATCTTTGATAACACCTATGCTTCAAAGCTCGGATTACCGAAGGTTAACGTTACAACTACAGGATTTGTAAAAATATTCGAATACGTTAAAGGAGCTAAGGTGGAGGGAACAGCACCACCGGGGGTTAAGTACGTTACAGCAGAAACAACTGTAAAAACAAATCAGGGCAGGACTTTTGTTTACGTGCAGAAATGTAAAGTTGTTAACGGTCATTACCAGCTAATACTGCCATACGCCCAGAATACAACGTATCCAGTTAAACCATCACCTTACATAATCAAAGCCGGGAAAACAGAAGAAAGTTTAACTCTGAGCGACAAAGACGTTGAACAGGGAAGAACTATAGTTCTGAATCTGACGTAATTTTGACGTTTTTATTTTTTATCTGTAATTCTACGATCTCCAAATTCTAACAACTTTTCCACTGTCAAGGTCTACCAGCGCTGAAGTAGTTTTGCTTCCGTGCCACGTAACGCTGAACAGAACTTTTGGCTCGTAAAATTTTGCAGATGTCTGTGGCAAAATTCTTCTGACTGTTACAATGCCAGTTGCATTTTCCGCTATTGTTCTATTGCTCATCGCTACTGCTATTGCCTCAGACCTGACGCTTTCTGGAAGAGCCTCCAAGCAGTAGGACTTGAGAATCAGAGTTCCATTTCTGTTTACGAACAGGTATATATCCTCTCCTTTAAGCATGGAGCTTTTTGCTTTAACATAGATGTACTCCCCTGATATACTAATGCTTACGTTGCTGTAACTGCAATCGTCGAAAGGATACACTGATTTATTTATTTTAGATAATATTGAGATTTTACTTGTATTTTTATTAGTATTCTCATTTAAACTTTTATTTACGCTACTGATGCATCCAAAAAATAGGAAGGAAATTAAAAGAAAAATTACTGTAATCTTTTTCATTCTATGTCAACCTCCATACTAAATCCAAATATTTTCTTTGGCATTACTTCTATAGTCCATACGCCGTTTTCTGGGTTGTTTATTGTGTATATTTTTGTTTTACTTGAACTTACAACCTTGTATATTCCCTCCGTTTTCTCCCATGGTGGAGATGTTGTTTTTCCCGTTGTTACAATTAAAGTCTCAATTAATTTTGGCTTAACTTTTACAATTCCACTTGGGGAAACTATCTTGACGTCCATACTACCATTTGTGCTGTGATAAATGCTGGGTGATGGTATTGTTAGTGGAATTGATGGAATAATGGATGTGCTAACCTTAACTGTAAGTTTACTTGCATTCTCAATCTCAATAGTTTTTACAAATGGCTTAGCCGGTTTTGTGAAAACATTTAGATTTAGGCTGATTTTATTCATCCAATCGCTAAGTCCCGGGTCATTTATATTGAGGTCTATGCTTCCCCTTAAATATCCCTCAGCAGTCGAGGGAACATTAACTTTAATTTTGACCTTAACTTCAGATTTTGGAGGAATTACCGATGGAGCCTCTATTTTAACATTGCTCTTGTTCAGATAAGTTGCAAATCCCCAGTAGTATTCGGGTTCCTCAAATTGTGGATTGAGCGTGAATTCTCTATTTGCAGTATTCTCTATTTTTACAACGTACTCGTATGTTTTTCCAGCCACCACGACATCGTTAATATATCTTGGACTTATTCTTACACTTGGAGGTATCCAAACTTCAACACTTAGGTGCATAGTGTTTATATATCTCGGAATGCTGTAGGGCGAATATACAGGAAAAGTATCATTCGTAAAGGCTATATCGCAGTAGTAGTACCCTTTTTTGGCATCTTTCGGAACCTTCACAGTTATATTCAATACCGTTTCTCCTTTAGCTTTTAATGTGAAATTCTGCTTATTAAATGTTATCCAATCGCTATTTAAAATATTCTCCTGATATGATGGCACTATTTTTGGAGATATTAAAACATCCTTGTTCGTTGGATTGCTTATTTCCACCGAGAACGTTGCTGAATCTCCCCGTTTAAGCCTGAGATATTTAAACGTTGGGGATATTACCAGTCTTTTTGTAAACTTAATGTACTTCGGTGCTGTTACCGGATGTGGGTAAACAACCTTTGTAACCGTAGCTCCGGCAGTACTTACTGTTAAAACTAAAATCAAAATTGCAGCCCATCCAAACATTTGTTTTTTCATAAAATCACCTTAACACTTGTTGTACTGCTAAAATAAATAATTTCCGTTATCATAAACTTATAATGATATTGGTAAAAAATAAAGCAAAAATAGAATAAATAAATAAGACGAATTGTGCAATCACTTTACCCTACTTCCAGGAGGAACATCTCTTTCAGGTATTAGAAGAACGGCTTTTCCACCGACATCCACCGCTAAAAGCATTCCCTGACTTTCAACTCCCATGAGTTTTGCAGGTTTCAGATTTACGAGAACAACAACCAACTTACCCACAAGCTCATCTGGAGAATATGTATCAGCAATCCCCGCAACTATCTGCTTAACTTCCCCGCCAGTATCAACTTCGAGTTTTATCAGTTTCTTGCTTTTCTCTATTTTTTCAGCTTTCAGAACCTTACCGATTCTTATGTCAAGTCTTGAGAAGTCTTCAATCTTTACGACTTCTTTTTTCTTCTCCACTTCTTCAGCTCTTCGTATTCTTTCAAGCATAACCTTCTCCACTCTATCCACTTCCTCCTCCTCAATTTTTTTGAACGGTGGTTTCGGCTTTTTAACGACTTTTATGTTATCCAGTTCTAACACACTATCTATTTTTATACAGTCGAGATTCATTCCAATATATTCTGCCACTCTTTTCATTGTAAAAGGTAGTACAGGATATGACAGTACAATGAGAGCTTTAACGATATGCAGACAGTTCGCAACTACCCTTGCACACTCGACTTTATCCTTTTTTATAAGTTCCCACGGTTCCATGCTCTGGAAGTAGTTGTTTCCGAAGCTTGAAAGCTCCATGAATGTGTCGCTTGCAACCTTAAACTCCCATTTTTTTAGAGCCTTCGTTATTTCATCCTTAGCTTTTGCAATGTTATCTATAACTTCTCTGTCAAGATTGAATTCATCAAGTTCTTCCCACACATTTCCGTCAAAATTCTTCCACGTAAAGTACAATACTCTGTATATAAAGTTTCCAAGATTTGCTATAAGTTCATTATTAACTTTATCCATTAATGTTCTCCATGAGAAATTAAGATCTTTTTGATGGGAGGTGTAGTTTACTATATAGTACCTCAGGTAGTCTGGATGAAAACCTCTTCTCAAGTAGTCATCTTCCAGCCATACAACGTATCCTCTCGACTTTGAGAAGGTCTTGCCTTCCACTTTTACCATTCCACTCGCTACTATTGCTGAGGGAAGAGCAAAATCCGCACCTTTGAGCATAGCTGGCCAGAAAATGCAATGATGATACACTATATCAAGCCCTATAAAGTGTGTTATATCAGCCCATCTGATTTTTCCATTACTTATACCGTCAATCCATATAGCTTTCCAGTCACACCCCTTTAACCTGCACGCCTCCTTGGTGTAGGATATATAGCCTATGGGTGCATCAACCCATACATAAACCACAAGATTTTCTCCTGGAAACTTAACACCCCACTCAAGATTCCTTGTTATGCACCAGTCCTTAAGCTCCTTTTTTACCCACTCTTTCGCATAATTAAGAGCGTTCTCCGTTCCCTTTAACTTATCAAGATAATCCAACAAAAATTCTCTGAAGGCTGTAAGCCTAAAGAAGTAGTGTTTCTGTTTTCTGAACTCAGCTTTAGTACCGCATATCTTGCATCTTGGATCTTTTATTTCGCCCGGTTCTAAATACCTTCCACATCCCTGATCGCATTCGTCACCTCTTGCAACTGCACCGCAGTAAGGACAAATTCCTTCAACGTACCTGTCGGGCAGAAATCTCTTACACTTAGGACAATAAGCAAGCTCTATTTCTTTTGAATAGATGTATCCGTTCTCCACAAGCTTTTTTACAAATTGAGTTGTCATTTCATGGTGGTAGTCACTGTCTGTTCTGCCAAAATAGTCAAATTCAACTCCTACTGCTGAAAAAACACTTTTGAAGTGCTCGTGGTATATATTCACGAGTTCCTTCGGGTGCATCCCCTCCTTTTCTGCATTTACGACTATTGGTGTTCCGTGACAATCGCTTCCACAGATAAAAAGAACGTTTTCACCCATCAGGCGAAGGTAGCGAACATAAACGTCTGCCGGAATGTACGTCCTGAGGTGTCCTATGTGTGCCTTTCCGTTCGCATACGGAAGACCGCACGTTATCAGCTTAACTCCCATGCTTAGCCTGACGGGTTGAAGTATATTTGATTTTTCACCTCTCGAAAAACGTTATAAGCTGGAAATCGAACCGACCGCATGCTCAGTAAAATAAAGATTCATACAACTAAATTTCTTAATCCTATTTCAAGAATTCTGTGCTATGCTGGTGTTAAACCGAACCACATTACATTTCTTGGTTTGCTAACTGGGTTTGCAGCATCTTACTTCGTTGCTCTATACAAGCCTTTAATTGGATGTGGGTTAATATTGTTCAGCGGGTTTATGGATATGCTTGATGGCGCCCTTGCAAGGAACTGCGGGAAAGTGTCCGCTTTTGGGGGCTTTCTTGATTCAGTATTTGACAGATATGTGGATGTTGCAATCTTTATAGCCCTCGGATACTACACCAAGAAATGGATAATAGCAATGCTTGCAATGAGCGGGGCTTTACTTGTTAGCTATACAAGAGCGAGAGCCGAACATGTAATAGATAGGTGTGATGTAGGAATTGCTGAAAGAAGTGAAAGATTGCTGATAATTGTTGCTGGATTGCTTAGTGGTTATGTATGGCAGGCTTTGGCAATCACCGCGATACTGGCACACATAACAGCTTTACACAGAGTGTTGTATACTCATCAAACTTTAAAGAGGGAAAGAAAATGGTTGTAGTTCATCACTGGGATGCAGATGGGATAAGTTCAGCAGCCATAATTCTAAGAGAGAAAGGCAGAATGCCCCTTTTAACACCTCCCGTAGGGGAGTTTAGGTTTGATGAAAGAATTAAAAACAACATTAATTCAGAACTCGTTTATTTCGTTGATCTTAACATGCCTGAAGAGGTTGTGAAACTGGCAAACTCAGGTTTGTTCGCTAAGGCAGTATTCATAGATCATCATATACAAAATCCAATCGTACATAGAAATATAATTTACCACAACCCCTCAGTGAGTCGTGTAGAGTATCCCTCTGCAAGTTTTGTTGCCTCTGAAGTTTTTGATCATACTTCGTATCTCACCATCATCGGTGCTGTAGGAGATTTAGGAAAAAAGATATTTGAAATCGAGAATTTCGGAGAGAGAGTTGAAAAAATAATGGAAGCAGAAGGTTTGAAAAAAGGAGAGCTGTTTGAGGCTGTGAAACTTATCGACTCAAACTATCTCAGTATGGACAGATACGGTGTTGAAGAAGCAGCTTTCTTTCTTTCGAAAGCTGATATAGATGATATCCTTGAAAGAGAGGATTGGATAAGGAAAGCAGAGAAAATAGAGAAAGAAATAAAAGATGCCGTTAACTCAGCAATTTTTAGAGGTGAAGTTGCTTTCGTAAGTTTTAACTCCAGCAATGCGATAGTATCAAAAGTTGCAAGGGAGCTCGTATGGAATAAAAAAGCTGGAGCCTGTATCGCTGTAAATAAAGGATTTAACGGTAAATATCAATTATATGTAAGACTTAACAAAAAGAATTGGAGAATGAAAACACTCATCGAAAAATTAAAAAGTGCCGGTATAAAAACAGGTGGCAAAGCTGAAGTTCTCGGCAGTGTATTTGATGCCAATGATGAGCTGTTGAATGAAGCTCTAAGGATTGTCAGGGAAGAGTTAGCAAAAATGGGTTTTGAGGTGTGGCTGTGATGGATGTAAAAAAAGTTTTTGTTATAGGTCTGGATTCAGCTCCTCCAGAGCTACTTTTTGGAGAGTTTATTGACAGTCTGCCGAACATAAAGAGACTCGTTAGTAGCTCAATTCACGGGGCTATGAGGAGCACAATTCCTGCTATAACTATTCCAGCTTGGATGTGCATGGCAACAGGAAAGACACCGGGAGAACTCGGACTGTATGGCTTTAGACACAGGAAAGACTATAGTTATGATAAGATGTGGATTGCACACAGTCTGATGGTTAAGGAAAAAGCGATATGGGACTACATAGTCCCGAAGAAATCAATCTTAATCGGAGTTCCGCCATCTTATCCACCCAAGCCTGTGAATGGCTGGCTCGTTTCATGTTTCATAACTCCAGATAGCAGTGTTAACTATACGCACCCAAAGGAGTTTAAAAAAGAAGTTGAAAGCGTTGTGGGTGAATACGTATTCGATGTCCCCTTTAGAAAAGATGACAGAGATTCTATTGTCGAGGGCGTCTGGGAAATGACAAAAAAGAGGTTTGAACTGATAAGGTATATGATAGAGACAAAGGACTGGGACTACTTCGAGTTTGTTGAGATAGGTCTTGACAGGATACACCATGCGTTCTGGAGATATTTTGATGAGGGGCATCACCTGCATGAAAAGGATAGCAAGTACAAAAATGTAATACCCAACTACTACAAACTTATAGATAAAGAAATAGGAAAAACTGTAAAGCTTTTAGATGATGCTGCAATAGCAATTGTTTCCGATCATGGAATAAAGAGAATGAAAGGATGTTTTGCTATAAACCAATGGTTAATAGAGGAGGGACTATTAAAAGTAAAGAATAAAAGCATTCTTGAAAAACGAGGAGTAAAATTTGAGCAACTCGATGTAGACTGGAGTAGAACTACAGCATGGGCATGGGGCGGATACTACGCGAGAATATTTCTCAATGTAAAGGGTAGGGAGGCTAAGGGTACGATAAAGCCATCAGAGTACGAAAAAGTGAGAGAAGATATAGCCAACGCTGTAAAAAGCATAAGGGGTCCAGATGGAGAAAAATGGAAAACAAAGGTTTTCTACCCAGAGGATATATATCCTGTTTGCAGGGGAGATAAACCAGACATGCTTGTTTACTTAGATGATCTCTACTGGCGCTCTGCCGGCACACTCGGTTATGAGACACCGTACTTACTTGAAAACGACACAGGTCCGGATGATGCTGTTCATTCTGAGTTTGGGGTTTTTTCCCTGAAACTTCCCGATGCTGATAGAGGTATTGAAGTAACTTGCAGCATATACGACTTTGCTCCCACAATTCTCAGCCTTTTTGGACTGAATCCCAAAAAGTTTGGGCTGAGAGGTAATGTACTATGAGTTTTGTTATATGGATTACGGGACCGAGCGGTGTTGGAAAAACAACATTGGCTAATGCACTGCACGATAAACTTGAGAAGATGGGTTATACAGTGGAAGTCCTTGATGGTGACGGAATAAGAAGTAAACTCTATCCTGATCTTGGCTTCAGCAGGGAAGAAAGGGAAATGCACAACAAGGTTGTGGTTCACTTTGCGGAAACATTGATGAGAAATGGAGTAATAACCATTGTATCTGTAATAGCACCGTATAGGTCATCAAGAGAGTACGCGAGGAAGGAGATCAAGAATTTCATTGAGGTTTATCTTAGATGTCCGATAGAAGTTAGAATTAAAAGGGATCCAAAAGGTCTATATGAAAGAGCTTTAAGGGGTGAACTGAAAGGATTGACCGGACTCGATGGAGATTATGAGGAGCCTGAAAGTCCAGAACTTGTACTTGATACGCACACAATGAGTGTTGAAGAAGAAGTGGAGATAGTTATAAAGAAGTTGAGAGAACTCGGTTTCCTGAAAAACTGATTTATTAAGATAGATTTATTAAGATAATTATTATATATTACTAAAATTTAAATGAATCTAAATCATTTACAACTTTCCCAAATCCAAGTCTTTTAATAATTCTTTCTTTGAGTGTAAGTGTATGCGGATAAAGATGTGTGAAGTAAACCTCTTTTTCACTTAGGATGCGGGAAAAGCGTAAAATTGAATCTGGAGTTGTATGATGCTGTGAAAATCCTTCAGGTAAGGATAATTCGTGTATAACAACGTCAAAGTCGTTATTGTAAAGTTCTTCAAATGGCGATGTATCCCCGGTAACAAGAATACCGTTAACTATGTACCCCCTACTCTCCACTGAATGTTTCGTTACAATACTTTTAACATTAAAATTGTACACATTAAACTTGTTTTCCCTAACTTCCACAACATCGTAGCTTAACTTGTTCCTCAAAAATGGAAAGGCTTCAAGCTGTGACTCCATCCAGTTTTTAGTGCCTGTAGGAGCAAAAATTTTCAGTGTATCTTCAACTCCAGAGAGCCATCTTGCTTTTAGAAGCGGTAGTAAATCCCCGGAATGATCTAAATGCACGTGTGTAAGCAAAACAGCGTTTATATCTGCTGGTCTTTTTCCGAGCTGTCCAAGTCTTATGAGGCAGCCATTTCCAGCATCAACTAAGATTGTATTTCCATTTTTCTCAAAAAGAATGCTACTTTGAGCTCTTTCAAAGCTATCTGCAGTACCCGTACCAAGGAACACTACCTTTACACCCAAAATACGGCACCTCCAAGCCTATTAAGTGGGTGGAAGTTGAAGAAGTTATCCTCACTCCAATTAATCCAAATGATTTTGGCTTAAAGTTTTCTGAGTTTTCTATTATAACAGGTCTATAGGAATTCAATCTTGCCAGCACTTTACTCTCTGAAAACTTGGTTATCAATGCTGTAAATGATTTTCCAACCAATCTGGCATTTCTCTTTTCTTTTATTCTATCCGCAAGTCTCGTTATAGCTCTTGACCTTTCTTTCTTTATCCAATCTGGCATATCCCCAAGTCTGTAAGCGGGTGTACCTTTTCTCGGAGAGTATCGTGTAACATTAACAAGATCAGGCTTGCTTTCTCTGATTAATTCCAAACTTCTATGAAAAGCTTCTTCACTTTCTTCTGGAAATCCAGTTATTATATCAGTCGAAATTATCGTATCTTCATGATCAAACTCTTTCCTAAAACTCGAAACAACTTCCAGATACTCCTCAACACCGTGATCTCGACCCATAGACTTTAAAACGTTCTCATCCCCGCTCTGAACGGGTACATGTATGAACTTGTAGATTTTATCATTTGAGAAAGCACATATCAGGCTATCGAGCATTTCGTATGCATGTCTCGGATTCATCATTCCAACTCTTACTTTGAAGTTTCCGGGAATTCTGGCAATTCTCTCAAGTAGTTCGGGGAGAGCATGGTAGCCATATCTGTCAATGCCATAGGCTCCTGTATCCTGTGATGTCAGCTGTATCTCTACAAATCCACAATTCACAGCCCTTTTTACATCTTTAACTATCGACTCCATACTGAAAGATTTAAGCTTACCTCTCGCAAAGCGGGTGGCGCAGAAAGTACATCTTCCGGTGCAACCTTCTGCTATAGGTACCACAGCAAATCCAATTCTCATTCCAAGTTCGTCTTTATCCAGTCTAAACTTTTCAAGGCTTGCTTTATCTATATTAGATTTTTTTATGTCAAAGAACTTCAATCCAGCAATTGCGGATTTTACTGCGACATCTATTTTCAACAAGCTGTCTGTGCCCACAGCAGCATCAGCAATCTCTCTTACTTTTCTGCTTGAAATTCTCGGTAAACAACCAGCAATAACAACTTTCTTTCCCTCACTCTTCAACTTTTCCACTCTTTTGAGTATTTTTCTCTCGGTATAGGCAATAACACCGCACGAGTTAATCACAACTACATCTGCTTTTTCGGTGGATGTTAGATTAAATCCTGCCTCAATTAACCTGTATCTGATTATATCAGAATCCGACCTGTTCATAGCACATCCATACGTTTCTATTGCAACCCCAGTCACAACCGACATTTTCAGATTTTCTCCATATTTAGCTTTCTCCAAACAGTTCTTTTAGAGTACTTTATTTCTACAACTCTGTGGATGGGTATTACCGTTTCACCCAGATAAAGGAACTTGTGTCCTATGTCGTCTATCTCTTCTCCGCTTACTGCTTTTAATCCAGATATCCTGTCCCTGTAAACTACCTCTGTTTTCGAGAAATCAAATGCTGGATCCCACTTAAGCCTGTTTAGAATGTCTCTAACTGATTTCTCCTTTAATTTCATAACATTTACAAAAAATTAAATTTCTTCTTCTTTGGCAAGTTCAACAAGCTGTCCTTTAACATTCAACTTCAACGACCTCTTTGCAGCAGCCCTTACAGCAAACCCTTCCATGCCAAGACTTCTGCTTATATGCGGAACAGACATCCTACCAGCCTTGATTTCGTTTATTATGCTGTTTACTATTTTTTCAAAGTCATCTTCTGGCATAAAAACTATCTCAAGTATTCTGTTGAAGTCCTTGAGTGAGACATAGAAGTTTGCACTGATGTGTGTATAACTGACATGGTACTCTTTCTGTGGGGGTTCTGATGGGGATGATGGCATTCTCCACTTTACTTCGAGCATACCTGCATTTTTCAGGATCTTAAGAGCTTCTTCAACACCCTCTCCGAATCTCTCTACGAGTTCTTCCAGAGTCAGCCATTCACTTAACAGAGTTTCATAGACGTTTCTATAGAGGCTGGTAGAAAAGATATAGAGTACAGGCACAAGCTCGACTATGTCATTCACGAGTTTTGCTCGTTTGACCATGGCAATCACCTTTTTAATAACAACGAAGAAGTAAATCGATTCGATATTTCTATTTTTCTATACTCTTTCGGTGTAACTCCGCATTCAGGTGTTCTTCTCCTCTTAAAAACAGAAATATTATTGCAGAACTTATTAAAGGTAACCACACGACCAGAGAGAAAACATAGTGCATGCTATCGGTAAAACCCTTAACCATTGCTATTAGGGGTAGTGGTGACCCTGTTTTTGCAAGAATTTTTAGCATATTCATTGTACCGGGGTCAGGAATCCAGCCCCCGTATCCGGGAAGCCAGTCATTCATTTTTTGGGATATCAAAACACCGCCAATTGCAACTCCCATAGCCTGAGCGAGTGTATTTATGGATCTAACAACACCGTTAGCCATTCCAATTTTCTGCTTTGGAATGGAACTCATCATGACATTGTAGGATGGAGACATAAGCAATCCCATACCAATACCCATTGGTATCAGCTCTATAAAAAATTCCCAATAACTGACATCAATGCTTATGTTTGTCAAAAGGTACAGACTTAAAGCAAAAAAGAGTGGGCCGAGACTCATCAGATATTTTGGATTTATTTTGTCGCTTAACTTTCCAGCCAGTGGTGCAACAAAGGTGTTTATTAAAGGTATAGATACCATCCAGTATCCGGATTCTTCAGCGGTCAAAGCCTTTATTCCCTGCAAAAAGTAGGGTAATACAAACAGAGATGCTGATAATCCGAAGAACAGTATGGTTATAGCTACTATTCCGACACTGAAATTCCTTTCTCTAAAAAGGCTGAAGTCAAGAAGAGGGTAGTCATAACTCAATTCTCTTCCAATGAAGGCAGCAAGATATGGTATTGAGACAACAAAACAGGCAATTGTTTTTCTGTTCCACCACCCCCATACCTGACCATTCGTTATTCCGAGAGTTAGCAGGCTTAGACTAATACCAAGCAGTGCAGCTCCTGAAAAATCAACGGGGACTCGTATCTTTGGTTCGAGTGGGGGAAGCAGAGCAAAAGATAGCAGTATTGAAAATATTCCTACAGGAACATTAAGGTAGAATACCCAGTGCCAGCTCAGGTTTGTTGTTAACCATCCACCTATTATTGGTCCAAGAGTGAAACTTGATGCTGTCATGACAGAATTTATACCCATTGCCGCACCTCTTTTACCCGGAGGGAAAAGTTCAGTTATTATTGCGAGTACATTACTGCTAAGCATAGCTCCACCTATAGCTTGCAATGCTCTGAATACAATAAGAGATGTTACACTCCATGCCTGTGCGCATAGAAAACTACTTAAAGTAAAAATTCCCATTGCAGATATAAAGTAATGATCCCTTCTAATCATATCACCAATCCTTCCGGAGAGAACGAGCAAAGCAACCATCGTAAGCGTGTATGCATTGGAAATCCACTGTATGTCTGACATTGTAGCATGAAAATCCTGAGATATTCTTGGTAAAGCAACTCTGAGGACACTTGCATCAAGTAACACCATAAATAGACCCATTCCAACCGGTATTAATGCAAGCCAGCTTTTTATGCTATCATCAACTTCGCTAAGCATTCCAACACCTTCAGCCGATGTTCGGTTTCCGAATAAAGTTATTTAACAATATCGGCATGTTCAGTTTAACGCTCAGTTTTGTCAATTTTACATAATTTTCAATGATTCTGAACACTCAATACCAGATCTGTCATCTAACCCAAACTGTTTTATTTTTTCAATGTATTCGAATATTCATGAGTGATTATGACATGAGGGTTGGAGAAGCCCTCATAGGTATAGGAAACGAAGTGGCACACGTGGATTTGCTTGTGGGAAGTAAAAATGGTCCAGTAGGTCAGGCTTTTGCAAATGCACTGTCACAGTTATCTGCCGGACATACGCCCCTGCTTGCAGTTCTGAGACCAAACCTAATAACCAAACCACCTGTCGTTTTGGTGCCCAAGGTAACCGTTAAAGATTTGCATCAGGCAGAGCTTATTTTTGGACCCGCTCAGGCTGCAGTTGCAAAAGCAATTGCAGATTCAGTTGAGGAGGGAATACTTCCCAAGGACATGGCTGAAGAACTTGTAATAATTGCAAGTGTTTTTATCCATCCCAAAGCAAAGAATGTCCATAAGATATACTACTACAACTATGGTGCAACAAAACTTGCTCTTAAAAGGGCGATGAAGGGCTTTCCGGATGTAGAAAAAGTTCTTTATGAAAAGGATCGCAGTGTGCATCCATTTGTTGGCAGAAAAATGACGAAACTATGGGATCCACCTTACCTGCAGGTAGCTATGGATCTTACAAGTTTGAGTGAGGTGAAAAAGGTTTTGGAGTTGGTTCCAGAGAGCGATCACGTAATATTCGAGATAGGCACTCCGCTTGCAAAGAAGTACGGGGTAGATGTCATTCTTGAGCTTAGAGATGTTAGACCGGATGCATTTTTCGTTCTTGATATAAAGACTCTGGATACCGGTAATTTGGAGGCAAGAATGGCTGCCGATGCAACTGCAAATGCTGTTGTTGTTTCCGGATTGGCTCCAAGGAGCACAATTGAGAAATTTATACGAGAAGCAGATAAAACCGGAATATACAGTGTTATAGATATGCTGAATGTTGATAAGCCAACAGCACTTCTTGAAAAACTTTCAGTTAAGCCAAACGTAGTGGAATTACACAGAGCAATCGATACTGAAGGCACAGCTCCCCCACCGTGGAATGGAGTTAGAGAGATAAAAGAGAAGTTTGACTTGCTC
Source organism: Archaeoglobus sp. (assembly GCA_003978865.1). Lineage (GTDB taxonomy): Archaea > Halobacteriota > Archaeoglobi > Archaeoglobales > Archaeoglobaceae > WAPX01. Next base: position 19,104 of record QNXS01000075.1, read on the forward strand.
GTAGGTGTTGCTGGAGGTATAAGACCTGAAAATGTTGGGGAGGCAATATCCGCAGGAGCAGATATACTTGTAGTTGGCAGAGCAATTACAAGGGCGAGGGATATAGAAGGTGCTGCAAGAAGGTTTCTTATCTCGATGGCATCGGCAAAAGAACTCTCAGATACTGATCAGTTCAGAGTTATGACTGATTTTTAATTTTTAACTGATATTAGCCATATAGAAATTTATATACCTGTTATTTATTATTATAATATTTTTCGAATTCAATATACCCGGCTGGTAACAGGTTATTGCGCACAGTAGTACGCAAAAAAAGTTTATAAAGTAGATTGCAAAAACATCATAACAATGATAAAGAGAGGCAGAGTGAAAACAGGTATATTTGGACTTGATACATTACTTGGTTCCGGATTGTGGTCAAATTCAGTAAATGTTGTGTTAGGTTCAGCTGGTACTGGAAAAACAGTCTTTGCCTTACAGTACATTCTTGAGGGGCTTGAAAATGACGAGAAGTGCGTGTTTGTTTCCTTTGACATGGACATTAAAGACATAGAGGAGACAGCAAAATCTTTTGGATGGGATATATCTAAATATATAAATAAAAAGAAGTTAGCTGTAAATAAATTTTTTGCTGAAAATGTTTCATATATAAATAATGATTTACTTAACTTCATTCAGACTGAAGCTGAAAACCATGAGAATGTCAGAATAGTAATCGATTCGTTTACCCCTCTTATTTCTTCTCTTGATTATGGAATGAGAAACGACGTTAACTGGTTTTTTTCAAGACTTAAAGAGCTTGGAACGTCAGTTATAACATTAGAAGAATCTTTGGGAGGAAACATGGAGAAACCGTTCATAGAAATACCTATTTTTTTGGGAGATACAGTAATACATCTAAAAAATATAGGTTACGGGGAGGCTTTTAACAGAACTCTCAGAATAATCAAACACAGAAGATCATGGCATGCTGAGGGTGTTTTTCCATACAGAATATTAAAAGGTATAGGCATATTCATTGAAGGTACTGCAATCGTAAAAAAGATGATAAGACACATAAATCTGAAGGAAATACTTGAAGAGCTTGGGTACAGTATCTCTGACGTACCAGATGGTGCTTTGCAGAGATTAAACGCTTTTTCGGAAGAATGTGTTCAGTGTTCAGATGATGAAATTAAAAAAATAGTTCAGATGGTGATTGAATGTTACTCGAAATATCCGAAATCTTAAGTCCGTTAACTGATGACCCCATTATAAAAGTAACAGCTTTATATAGGATAGATGGAGTACCTATTTTTGCTAAAGTTAGTGAAAGGAGTGGTAGGATTCTAAATCTCCTTTACTGGCTTGAAAATCAGATAAAAAGCTCCCTGTACTATATTTTTACAAAGATGCTCGATGAAGTTTCATTTACATACTACAACACGGAAGTAAGGATGTTTGCTGTATCAAGAACTCTCGTATTAGTGCTTATGATAGAGTCTGAGGATTGCTCGAGCAGGTACAAGTTAGATATAGATGTGGAAAACGTGATTAACTGCCTGAGAGAGCTGGTTGAATGGAGAGACTGAGCATAGTAAGTTCACCGAACTCAGGTAGGAGACTTTTAGAGGATATAAAGAAAGAATTAGAAAATATACGAATTGATGCCAATGTGATATTTCTCTTCTCCACAACCTCAGCCAGTAGCATGGTTAACAAGCTCATAGACGTCCTCTCTCAAAAGTTTCCCTGTGCACAGATGGCGGGCTGTACTGTGGAGGGGTACATGACAAGAGATGCAATATGGACGAGAGGAGCGGCGATAATGCTGATAGACACGGACAGAATAAATATAAGACATAGCTCTGGTAAAACTACAGAAAAGGCGTTTTCACTACTAAACAAGAGGATTAAAGCAAGAAAAAAAGTTGTCATTTTTCCAATGGTCTACGTACCCAACCGTCTGAACGTTATTAAACTCATAGGTTACGACAGGTATTACTACGCAAAGTACCAAAGAGCAAAAAGTGTAGAAGAAAAAAAAGCGATATTAAGAGATTACTCAAAAATATTGGAATCCAAGATGATATATCCTGCAAACAAAGCCCTGAGATACTTAGACGGAGAAGTTGCTGGAGTAAACCTTGTACCCCTTTCTGCAGGATACAGAACACCCACACTTTACTTGAACTTCAAAGAATACCACAGATGCTGTATAGGACTTGGCATAAGTGGCAGGGTGAACATGTACTACCATGATGTCTTTCCAGAGAGGGGAAAAGATTTTGACGAAACCCTTGAAATACTGAGAGGGTATTTTGGAAGAGTTGAAGTTGTCAAGGCTACTTTTAGTGATATAGCCATAGGTGAAGTTAATGGAAAGAATGTCGTCGATTTTCTTAAAGAAAAAACAAGGATTTCCGAAATAAACGAAAAAACTCTTAGAGATGAAAAGCTTAAAAAAGGTGGACTTCCAATGGTTTCACCCTATGCGCTTGGTTTTGTTAGCAGAGACACCAACGGTTGTTCTGCATTAGGCCTGCAACCGTATCCAATAAAAATCTATCCATCTATATTTGATTTAAGTAAATTCCATGAAAAATGTATATTTATAGAAGAAATATTTAAACGTGGAATTCACGAATTTTACGGTCTTTTCGACATGGCTGAAAGTGTAGACTCATTCAAATTTTTTGTACT
>QNXS01000076.1 GCA_003978865.1 Archaeoglobus sp.
GTGTAGATCTCGGAAGGCTTCTTCTCAGGCTCAATGTTCTGGGCAGCCCACAGCAGAGCCTGTGAAACGGTCATGTCGAGGAAGTCCTCCCATGCTTCACTTATGAGCTTCTTAAGGTCTTTGCCCTCCTCCTGGAGCTTCTGTATCGCAATGTCAGTTCTCATGTAGATTGGGCCTCTACCGTTTGTGAGTTCTTCAAGAGCCTGGTGGTTTCTGAGTGGAGTTGGAGTTGGTGTTGCAGATGCATACGGCTCGTAAGGTGCGAGTGTTTCTGTCTTCTTTATGTATTCTTCACCATAGCAGTTGGTTGCTGTTGACTTGAAGAGCAGGAACCAAGCACCTACTGGCCCGTAACCGTCCTTGAACCTCAAAGGAATGAATCTGTGCTCCATCTGTGTTAGCTCAGCACCAGCCCAGAGAGCCATTGTATAACCACTACCTGTGTTGAAAACTGCATACCAGATTCTACCCATACCTTCTCCTGTGCTCCTCGGTCTGAACAGCAGTGTTGCACCACCAGTTGCAATTATAACAGCCTTTGCCTTGAATACATAGAACTCGTCTTTTCTTACACTAAAACCTACAGCTCCAGCTACTCTCTTCGGATTGTTTTTGTCCATCAGCAGGTGGGTTATGAATACTCTCTCGTATATGTTCTCCTCACCAATTGCCATCTTGGTAGCCTCAGCAATTATTGGCTTGTAAGATTCACCGTGAATCATTATCTGCCATGGTCCTTCTCTTACATACTTGTCGCCCTCTTTCCAGATTGGCAGACCCCACTTCTCAAAAAGATGAACCGTTCCGTCAACATGCCTTGCAATATCATAAACAAGGTCTTCTCTTGCAATACCCATCATGTCGTTCGTAACGTATTTAACAAACTCTTCTGGTGTGTGCTGACCATAGATAACCTTTCCGGACATTCCCATGTATGTGTTTATAGCAGAAAGACCCTGCGCTACAGCACCGCTCCTTTCAACTGCTGCTTTTTCAACAAGTGTAACTTTCAAGCCAGCAGCCTTAGCCCAGTATGCTGCCTCATAAGCAGCACCACATCCAGAAAATCCACCACCAAGAATTAAAACATCGGTTTCAACAGTCTTAGTTTCTACCATTTATCACACCTCCTTACTTTAGAGTTGGCAGGGAATCTACTTCAAGAATTGAAGGTTCACCGCAAAGCAACAAATCTTTCAAACCGTCAGTGCTTGGTTCGGGCATTCCTTCGTATGGTTGAATTGAGCCCCAAGGTGTAGTTCTTATTGGGAATTTGAACCTCAGAACTTTTCCATTTCTGAACTTTATAGTCCACATAATTGCGTCAGTACCTCTCATTGGCGTACAGCTGGCACCAAGAGGTACGAAGTCCACATAACCCCTTGCCTCAATTGCACCCTGCGGGCATATTTTAATACAGCTGTAGCACTCCCAGCACATTTCCGGTTCTTGGTTGTACGCTTTCATTAGCTCCTCATTCAATTTCATCAGGTCGTTGGGGCATATATACTGGCAAGCAGTCTTGTCCAATGCCTTACAACCATCGCACTTATCCGGGTTTACATAGCTTGGCATTTTTCCACCTCCATTAATTCAAATTTTTCTAAACATATTTCCTCAAACTTACATTTTCACGAGCCCTTTAATTTCCTTAAAGGCTCGCTCACCACTTAGTTGGGAAACTAAAAAATTTAAAAACTTTACCATTTTTTCACTCAATTTCTGGTGGGGGTATGTATTCGTCTTCCTTCTTTGCAAGCTCCTGAATCTCGGACAATCTTTCAAGGACTTTGTCCACTATGTCAAGAGACTTATTCTTTACAATTTCCTCAAAAACTGCTCTTCTAAATGCAACAGGGACGTCCTCAATAAAACCTCTTGAGTCGATTCTTGCCCTGTCAAATGCTTTTAGTATCTGGTTGCTCTTGTCCTCCGGTACCTCGACAACCAGCATTTTTAGCGCTCCACCAAAAATACTCTGGACTTTCTCTTCAATTTCAGTTCCCTTGATCTGTTCGTATCTGCTCTCATCTAAAATAACGCCAATATAATGAACCATTTTTATCACCCCGTTAAGCTTTTGGTACCTCCATTGGCTCAAGGTCAACCTCCAAACTGGCATTAAGGTTCTCAAGGTATTTCTTGTTAACGAACGGATAGTTGAATACTTTCCACCACTTGACTATTGCCTTGTAAACTTCTGGCCTCATAACAACTTTCGGAGGCATAACTCCTTCAGCAACCATACCTCTGAGGAATGAACCGCTGAACTTCTGTTTCTGGTCAACATGTCCGCAACTCTCACTGTAAGCAATCTCGCCACAAACTGGGCAGTACCAAAACTCCGCCATATTCTGCGGGATTATCTTTAATCCCTTATCAACTTCATTCGGTGGTGCTTCAAACCCAAAACTCGGAATTCCTTCGCTCCAGAGTATCTGGGTTGCATACTTGTCGTAGTACTCACCAACAGCAGCATGGTCTCTGCCAAACATGTGGTGAGTGCATCCCATATTCTGCCTGATTACACCATGTAGCAGTGATTCTATCGGATTTCCATACCTCATATCCCATAGCGTGAACGTAACCATGTGTCTTGATGGTTTGATGTAGCCATACTTGTTAACAGCCTCATGCCCCTCAAGGATTGCCTCATTTGGATAATCACCCCTTCTCTTAGCACCTATTATTGCGTTTACGAGAATTCCGTGGCATGGTTCAATGTCTCCAGTGTACGCAGCATTCTTCATTAGTGCCTCATGACCTGTATGGGGAACGTTCCTTGTCTGGTGAGCGATACAAGTTCTCCATTTTTTAACGTACTTTATTACAGTTCTACATTCTGCTGGTGGAAGCCAGAATCTGTCGTAAGGTTCTCTGAACTTTGGAGGGTTTACAATAGTCCACTTACCGGCAATTACATGGTCGTTCATGAGTTTATAGATCATGTAACCGGGGTGTTTCTCATTGAACGGTTCTCTTACAACTTCCGGGTTGTCTTCAGGTGTTCCAAAAGTTCTTGTTGCTACTTCCTCTGGGTTTATTTTGTATATTTCCTCAACATCCATAACTGCAAATGGCTGTCCTTTAAGTTTGAGGAGGAGCCTGTCACCCTCTTTTACGCCGGTAGATTTTATATCTTCCTCACTGACATCAAGCAAAATAGGATACGGAAATACCCATCCACTTTCAAGTCTTCTCTCTTTTAAAACACCCTCAAGATCAGTGGAAGTCATAGAACCTTCAACAGGGCTGAAAAATCCGTAGCAAACAGACATTATTTCTCTGTATACATGTCTTATCGGAGTTCCGTCAGGGAGTGTCGTTGGCTTCAAATCAAACTCTATGGCACCGGCAGCCATGCTTTCAGCGTAGTCTCTCTTCTCGATAACTCTATTGACAAGTTCTCCACCGTGAGGTGGTGGAATATTCAGCTTCGCCATTAATTCACCTCCTTAATTAAAACCAATACAATGCCAACTTGAGTCTATATAAGTATTTCGAAATAATTTTTTCAACGATTTTTCACAAAGTATTCGGATAGGGCGTTCACGTTCGACAATTTAGGAAAAAGAGTTTGAACACTAATATAACTTTATTTCTAATTTTTCGAAATATCATCGAGAGAGTCGATATCTTCAAAACTCAACTTCTGTATACTCTGTTCAGTAAATCCCTCCATTTAATCCTTACCAATTATTTTTTTAAATTATTTAAATATAAATAGCTAAGTAAAAATCAGAAACCAAGCACTTTTGGAACGTTAACACTGTAAGGCTTTTTTATAATCCCTTTTTCAGTTATTAGAGCAGTTACATAGCTGAGCGGAGTCGCATCAAAAGCAGGATTGTAGATTTTTACATTCTCTGGAGCTATTAAAGTTTTCATACATTTAACATTACAGTATGTAAGTTCCTCCCTTGATCTCTCTTCCACAACAACATCCTCCTCACTTTTATTCCAGTCAAATGTCGTTGAGGGAGCTGCAACGTAGAAGGGAATTCCATGCTCCTTGGCAAGTATGGCTAAGCTGTAAGTACCCACTTTGTTGAAGACAGCATCTCTGACTATTCTATCAGCACCAACTATCACACAGTCAATTTTCCTTTTTCTCATAACGTATCCAGCCATGGAATCGGTGATGAGTGTGGTGTCTATTCCATCCTGCATAAGCTCCCAGCATGTCAAGCGTGATCCCTGATTTAGCGGTCTCGTTTCACAGGCTATAACTTCAACTTTTTTTCCCTGTTCAACTGCACTCCTCACAACCCCCAGTGCTGTTCCCCAGTCAACAGTTGCAAGCCTCCCAGTGTTGCAGTAGGTAATTACAACTGCATTGTCTGGAATTAACTCTGCTCCATATCTACCCATTCTCCTGTTTCTTTCAACATCTTCATTTGCAATTTTCTCAGCTTCATCTAACGCCAATCTTGCAATTTCTTCTGGATCTTCAGCATTAAGGGCGGTTTTTAGAACCCTCTCTATTCCGCAAAACAGATTAACAGCAGTTGGTCTTGTTTTTGACAGCAACTCTGCCTTGTATCTTATAAATTCCTTGGCTTCAGCAGCAGGCATATCCTTAGCTATGTTCGCAGCAAGAGCTACACCGTAACCCCCGGCAGCTTCAAGTGCTGGAGCGCCTCTGATGGATAACCTCTTTATTGCCTCAGCAAGCTCCTCAACACTCTTGCACGATATAACCTCAAGTGAATCCGGTAACTTGGTTTGGTCAATCAGTCTAACGCACTCATTTTCGTAATCCCAGTATATAGTTCTCATAAAACCTGTTTATACTAATGTTTGTTTAAGAAATTTAGCAATTATTAGCAGTTAGCCGTCAAAATTTGCAAATTACCTTGACAGTTCGTAGGTATTTCCTCCTTCCCCTCCTACTATAATTCTATCAGCGACTCCTGCAAATATTCCACACTCAACAACTCCCGGAATTAAGCTCAACTCTTTTTCAAGTTTTTTCGGGTTTTCTATATCGCCAAAATCGCAGTCTACTATGAAGTTTCCATTATCAGTTATAACGGGTCCAAGTTTTCCTGTACCGTGCCTCAATCTTGGTTTGCTTGAAGAACCATAATCACGCATAACTTTACTTAACGTTTTGAGAACGTAACCTGTGGAGAATGGCAAAACCTCGATTGGTACGGGATATTTTAGAATTTTAGTGACTTTTCTCTCCTCTACTACAAATACAACTTCTCTTGATGCATAGGCAACTATTTTCTCTCTTGTCAGAGCGCCCCCACCACCTTTAATAGCATTGAGCTTCAAATCCACTTCGTCTGCTCCATCTATACAGATGTCCAGTTCTGAACACTCTAACAAATCTAACAGGTGAATTCCTGCTTCTATTGCCAGCAACATCGATTGATATGAAGTTGGCACTCCAAACAGTTCCAGTTCTTCATGACTTATTCTCTTGCTCAGTTCTTTAATAAACAGTTCCACAGTAGTACCGCTCCCGATTCCTATAACCATTCCATCCTCTACAATTTCAGAAGCTTTTTTTGCGGCAGCAAGCTTTGGAGAAATATGGAAATCAGAACATCCCTTATCGTTCAAAGCCATTGAATCACCTCATCTGAGTTTCTCTAAGATTGACCAAAAAAGCTATTCCAGATTTTATCCTTGAGGTGGTGGATATTTTTTATAGCCTTCCCTTTTCCAGTTCTGACCATCTCTTCACCATCACAGAGTGCTATTCCCACTGCAATTGGACTCTTCTTGCCCATAACTGTTATGTAAACAAAATCACCTTCTTTTATACCTTTATCTGCCCATACAATTCCCGGTTTCATCACATCAGCTCCATTTATTATATATGGCATTGCCCCTTCATCAACAACAACTTTCCATTTTTCTGGCTTGAACATCATAACACCGTAAACAGTAAAATAGATTCTATTCCCGTACTCTATGAATGCGGGTTCTCCATTGAACAGAAGCAAATTAAGATCATCCATTCTAACTCTATCTATTGAACCTTTCTCAACCGATATCCCGTAATTCTCGATTTCTTTAAGTATCCTTTTTACTTCTTTTTTTCTGAGTCTCTCTACTTTCATCTTCTCTGTTTTCTTCATATCCACACTCCGATATTTTTAAATATTGTGGGCAGAGCAACTAAAGCATTAAAAGCATTTCTGGAGGAGAGGCAAACATGGCAAATAGACCGCTTGACGTGCTGAATAGGGCTTTAAACACGCCTGTGCTTGTGAGACTTAAAGGAGGTAGGGAATTTAGAGGAATATTGAACGGCTACGACATACACATGAATCTTGTTCTGCAAAATGCAGAGGAGATACAGAATGGAGAAGTACTCAGGAGACTTGGAAGTGTCGTTATTAGGGGGGACACGGTGGTTTTTGTATCACCATCTCAGGCATAACTTCTGATATTTGGAGGCGATCTAAATGTCTGATGGAACGGCTGCAATGGGTAAGAGAGGTAGAAAGAGGGTTCATATAAAATGTAGAAGGTGTGGCAGAGTATCTTTTCATAGAAGGAAAGGATACTGTGCTGCATGCGGATTTGGTAGAAGTAAAAGGATGAGAAACTACAGCTGGGTCAACAAGAAAAAAAGCAGAAATTGATACCGGCGGTACTTCATGTGTGGGATTGTAGGGATTTACAGTGAAAACCCCGAAATAACTGCTGAAATAGCTTACTGTGCGCTTTTCTCTCTTCAACACAGAGGTCAGGAATCAACAGGAATTGGTATAAGTTACGGTGGTGAAGCAAGAGTTCACAAGGGAATGGGACTTGTAACAACCGTATTCACACCGGATGTTCTAAAAAAAATTGGGAATGGAAAGGTTGCTGTGGGACATGTTAGATACTCTACTACTGGTGAATCAAGAATTGAGAATGCACAACCACTGCTCGTTCACTCCAAAGTTGGGAGTATAGCAGTTGCACACAATGGTAACTTGGTAAACTACTGGAAACTGAGAAGAACTATGGAAAGTGAGGGCAGAGCTTTTTTGACAGATTCCGACACAGAAGTAATCGCCCAGTTGCTTTCGGCAATATTGCTCGAAAACGACATAGTCGATTCTTTGAAGTTGCTTGATGCGAGACTCGTTGGGAGTTATGCACTTGTGATACTGTACAATGACACTCTAATTGCATACAGAGATCCACTTGGCATAAGACCACTCTGTATAGGAAAAGCTGACTTTGGATATGTAATTGCAAGTGAGAGCTGTGCTATAGATAGTACCGGCGCCAAACTTTTGAGAGACGTAAAACCGGGAGAGGCTGTAATAATTCAGGAGGGGGATATAGATTTTGTAAAAGTAACTGACTGCAGTAAAAAAGCTTTTTGTGTGTTTGAATACATATACTTTGCAAGACCAGACTCAATAATAGATGGAAAAAGTGTATATAAAATAAGATACAACATAGGTAAAATTCTTGCAGAAGAGAGTGGAATTGACGCTGACATAGTTTCACCTGTGCCGGACAGTGGAACAACCTCCGCAATAGGTTTTTCTATTAGCTCTGGAATACCGTATCTTGAAGCTTTAATAAAAAACAGGTATGTTGGCAGAACTTTCATAATGCCGGAGCAGTGGTTGAGAGAGAAATCAGTTAGACTTAAGATGAATGTTGTCAAGGAGAACGTTAAGGGTAGGAGAGTCATTCTTGTTGATGATAGTATCGTCAGAGGTACAACCTCAAGAAAGATAGTTGATTTAATAAGAGAAGCTGGAGCCAAGGAAGTTCACTTCAGAGTAGGTAGTCCGCCGATAGTAGCTCCATGCTACATGGGCATAGACATGTCAACAAGAGAGGAGTTAATAGCCAGCAGTAGAAGTATTGAAGAGATAAGAAGAACCATACACGCTGATAGCTTGGCTTACCTCAGTCTTGAAGGTTTGCTGAAAGCGGTCGGAGCTGGAGAAGATGAGCTCTGCCTTGCCTGTTTAACGGGAAAATACCCGATTCAAATTCCCGGTGAGGTTTAATTTTGATCGGCAATCCAAAACATTTTAATAGTGAGATGTTTCTTATTTTTGAGATGCTTGAAACTCTAAAACAGCTTGCCCTGATGGGTGCAACGAGGAAAGTTCTCAGAATTAGCTCCAAAGAGATTGCTGAGAAAATAAATCAGTCCACACAGACTGCCGCAAGGAAGCTCAAGGAACTTGAAGAAGCGGGATATCTTGAAAGAACGATTTCTAAGGACGGTCAATACATCGTTATTACTGAAAAAGGAAGGGATTTTTTGCATAGAGAATATTTGGATTACAAGAAAATATTTGAAGAACTGCCAAAAACAATAGTTATAGCAGGTAAAGTTACAAGCGGTATTGGAGAAGGAGCATACTATGTGTCCTTAGAAGGATACAGAAAACAGTTCATTGAAAAACTTGGTTTTAATCCCTTTCCGGGTACACTCAACCTGAAAATACCAAAGGAACAGATGTTTTTTAGAAAGTTGCTCGACAGGGAAACTGGCATTAAAATAGAGGGTTTTTCTGCGGAGAATAGAACTTTTGGTGATGTAAAATCGTTTAGATGCAATATAAAAGGAGTGGTATCTGCTATTGTAATCCCGCAAAGAACGCACTATCCAGACAATGTACTGGAAGTGATCTCTCCCATAAAACTAAGGGATGAGCTTGGTTTGAAAGATGGAGATGTGATTGATGTTGAAGTTGATCTGTGCTGAGGAGGTGGTTTTATGACGTTACTCTTGGATGAATGTGCAAGTGTTGAGGATGCACTTAAAGCCTTCAGAAGGGGAAAACCCGTTCTGATATACGACTTTGATGATAGAGAAGGTGAGACAGACATAGCAATTCCCGCCATCAGTGTTGATAGGAAAGCTGTCGCTCTGATGAGAAAAGATGGTGGTGGGCTGATATGCGTGGCGATACATCCAGATGCAGCGGATAAGCTTGGTCTACCGTTCATGCATGATGTTCTTGAAGCAGCAAGCGAAAAAATAGAGTCCATCAAACCTCTTCTGCCGTTTGACATAAGATATGATTCTCGTTCGTCTTTCTCTCTCTGGGTTAATCACAGAGACACTTTCACCGGAATAACAGATGTTGACAGAGCTTTAACAATAAAGAGGATTGGAGAAGCTGTAGATTCAGTAATGCTCGGAAAAGAATTTGACTTTGGTAGAGAATTTAGAAGTCCCGGGCATGTTGCTTTGCTCAGGGCTGCAAAAAATCTGACGTACGATAGAGTTGGACAAACAGAGCTCAGTGTCGCTCTCGCTCAGATGGCTGGAATTACTCCAGCAGTTGCAATATGTGAGATGCTTGATGAAAAAACGGGAAAAGCTTTAAGCAAAAAGGACGCTATTAAGTATTCAGAGGAGAAAGGATTTCCATTTGTTGAGGGTAGGGAAGTTGTATCTTACTACTCTGAATTTAAAGAGATAAAAGCTAAGTTGTTTATATAGATTTTCGAATAATTTTTCGAAATGTCTATCAAAAAATTTAAAAATGACCCTCTAACTTTCTTTCATGGTCAGAGTCGACTTCATGAAAACCTTTGTTACAGTGGTGGAGAAAGGCAGTCTAAAGAAGGCAGCTAAGGAGCTTGGAATGTCTATAAGTTCTGTAAGTTTCCAGATTAACTCGCTTGAGAACTTCTACGGAGCTAAATTGCTTAAAAGAGGAGTGAACGGAGTTACTTTGACTGAGGAAGGTAGGTTAGCACTTAAAAATATTGAGGCTATTATAGAGAGTATAGATGAAACAAAAAGATTGATTTCTAATCTGAAAGGAGAGAAACTAACAATAGCTTCGGGAATGGTAGGCATATACGTCGTGCCACAAATCCAAACGCTCTTCAAAGCCAAGTATCCAAAGATAGATATAAAGGTCATTCTTAGAGGGGCTCATGACTGTCTTAAGAAGCTTGGAGGAAGTGAAGCTGACTTTGCAATAGTTGGTGATCTGCCAGAAAGCGATCTTGACAGATACTACTACACTGAAATAGGAAAGGACTGCTTGGTCTTAGTAATACCACCTGAGCACCCATTAAATAAGAAAGCAACTGTTACTTTTGAAGATGTACTGAAATATCCACTCGTAATGCTTACCGAGGACTATGGAATAACAAGCAGTCTGAAAAAAGCATTAGAGAACAGTGGTGTCAGTATAAGTGAGTTTGAAATTGGTTGTATAGTAAGTGATTTTTTCTCACAGTTGCACGGTGTTTCTAATGGTATGGGTGTTGCAATAACCTCCCTTATTGCCTCATGGAGAGCCTGTGAAGTTGGACTGGTGAGGGCGAGGAGAATAGAGGGTTTCAAAGGTGAGAGAGGAGTATACTTTGTGACAACAAAAACTGCGATGGAGAGCGAGAAAATGAGAGAATACGCAAACTTTGTTATAGAAAACAGCAGGAAAATATTCTCAGAGTTTTTATCAGAGTGTCAGCCAAGTCTTTAAATTTTTCAAAATCAAAATCTTTTATACTGTAGGCAATTACAAAATGTATGGATGATTTGGTGTGTAAGTTTGTTTACGTCGGCGGAGATATGTTTGGTGAGAGTATAGATGTACATAAAAACATGCTTATAGTAAAAGTAAAATCTAAGTTTTACGCTGTGCCCATGAAACTCGTTAAAAAAGTTGAGGGAGATAAAATTTACATAGAAAACTTCGACATAAAAAGGGCAGAAACAGAGGGGGAGAGATGGGTTAAAGAGAAATCAAAGCCTGTATCTATCGAAGAATTGGGGAAATACGGGTTCGGGGATGACATGTAAAATGTACAAACAGGTAATAGTTTTAAGAGCAGATTTAAATCTGTCAAGAGGTAAACTTGCTGTTCAGGCAGCACACGCAGCAATCATTGGTTGTGAATTGTCGAATAAAAATATAGTTGAAAAATGGAAACTTGAAGGGCAAAAGAAGATTGCTCTAAGTGTCCGTAGCGAAAGGGAACTATTTGAGCTTAGAGATAGGGCAAGAAAACTCGGACTTGTTGCTGAAGTTGTAAGAGATGCTGGTTTAACAGAGGTACCTGCTGGCACGCCAACAGCCCTTGTAATAGGACCAGACGAAGAAAGTAAAATAGACAAAGTTACTGGCAATCTGCCCCTTTTTAAGTAATCCAATAACTTCAAATTTTAACATACTTCGATAATTAGATTCTCATACTCGCTTCTTAGTTTTTCCAGTCTGTAACCGTGGTCTATGAATTCCCACGGTTGCTTTTCGAAATTGAGTTCACCAAGTAAGTGAGAAAAACGTCTAAGCAGGTAACTCTTAGTACTCTTAGTGTTAGATAGAGCTTTTCCAACATCTGCCCCACCTCTTGAAAGTATTGTCTGAACAGCAAACTTCTCTGGTTTTTCGATTTTTGCGTTTACTCCAATTTTCCTAAAATCACTTTCCAGCATTTTCGCTTTTATTTTCAATTCCCTGAGTTGTGTAAGCCCTCCATGTTTGCCACCAAAAGGTGCAAACTGTAGTGGTGTGTGTGGTTTTGGAATCAGAGGATTTATCGAAACGCTAACTTTAAAACCAAGTTTTTTTATTTTTTCAGTAAGCTTTAGAATAGATTTAATGTCTTCATCCCTCTCTTCTGGAAGTCCAATCATGTAGTACATTTTTAGATTTTTTATCTTTCCTGCTATACAGTTTGCAGCATAGAGAATTTTTTCCTCATTCAAACCCTTTCTTAAAACTCTCCTCAACCTCTCACTACCGGCTTCTGGAGCTATGGTTATACTCTTCTGCCCACAAGCCACAAGCAACTCAGCCATCTCTTCATCTATGGTATCTGCCCTCATCGATGAAGGTGAAACTTCCAGATTCATGTTAACGAGTTCCCACATAAATTCCTTTGCATTTGGATGGTCTGTTACAGACGGGGATATCAATGCCACTTTGTTACAAACTTTTTTTGCATTTTCAGCAACCTCAAGAATTTCTTTTTCATTTCTCCATCTGCATGGGCGGTATATCTGCCTGACTACACAGAAACTGCAACCTCTCCTGCAACCCCTGCCAACTTCTATCAAATAACATTTACCATATACACCGCAACCAACTATCTGCCTTGTGAGGTGCTGTCCGAGCTCTTTTCTGACTTTCAGTCTATCCCCGCTTTCGGACATTTCAATGACTGTTTCAGACTTTATTATGCAGTCTTCCTCATCTCCAGCAAAAACAACTTCAAGCAATCTTTCTACATCTCCATCCACCTCTCCGATATAGAAGTAGTCGAAGTAGGGGGTTAATGGCAGTGGATTTTCAAGAATGCATGGTCCTCCAGCTATCTTGATAGCATTGCCTGCTTTTGAAGTTACATCCACAAGTTTAAAGTAGTCATCTTCAAACTGAATGGAAAATAGTGCTACATCAAAGTTCTTTAATTTTGTACCGCTTTCAATACTTCTTTCACAATTAAAAACGTTACCGTAAAACCTTTCACATACAAAACCATCAATAGAGTTGACCTCTGCATAAATCTGATGTAAGCCTATGTTTGCTATGCCTCCCGCATAGGCGTTAGGGTAAACTAACGCTACTCTTTTATCTCCTTTCTTCCATCTTTTAAACAGTGGATTGTGTTCTGCTTTACTTTCCAACAGATACATTTACAGATACATTTACGGCAAACTTGCTAAAAAGTTAATCTTTAAAGTAAAAAAGGTGGGCGCGCCTCGGGTCGACCTGCCTTACGGGAAGCCACCCTACTTAACTCCTCCTCCCCGCTACCCTGGAAGCGCCGAGCGTCCGGGGTTAGCCTGCTCCCTTCCGGGCCTGAGCCGGTTCCCCCGGCAAATACGGTGGACATTCCCTCCGGAAAGCCCAACCGTAACCGTCGACCCTCCAGGACGGGGACTCTACGGAGCTGAGTAGGGTAAAACTTCCCGCTTGGCAAGCCTTCCCTCGGCTTCGGCTCCCGCATACCGACGGTTTCGGGTTACAGGGGACGCCGAACCCCCCAGCCTAGCCCACCACATATACTTGTACACTTGAGCATTAAATAGTTTTTGAAGACTTCAGCTAATGAGTTTTTAAAACCAAGTTCTGCCTGTAACCACACTTAGGACACTTAACTCCATCAGTTTTTATCTGTCTTACAAAGAATCCTTCTCTTTCTATTAATAGCTCTCCACATCTTGGACAGTACGTATTCTCAAACTTGTGTCCCCAAATGTTTCCAGCATAAACGTACTCTAAACCAGAATCGTAAGCTATTTTTACAGCCATTTCAACCGTTTCCACGGGAGTAGGTGGCAAATGCATCATCTTGAAGTCTGGATGAAACCTTGAGAAGTGAACGGGTATTCTACTACTGAGTTCGCAAACCCATTCCGCAAAGGCGGCTATTTCATCTTTACTGTCATTCATTGTAGGGATTATGAGATACGTCAATTCTATAAAAATTCCCTTAGAATACATGTACTCTACCGAGTTCAATACTTCTTCAAGCTTAGCTTTGCATACTTTCTTGTAAAAATCTTCGTTAAATGCTTTAACATCCACATTTGCAGCATCCAGAGTTTTCTCCTCAATAAACTGATCTAAGGCTTTTTCACTCATGTATCCGTTTGTTACGTAAACTATATAGCCTCCTTTTTTCTTTACAGCTTTACTTGCATCAAGTGTAAACTCATGCCATATTGCTGGTTCGTTGTATGTCCAAGCTACGCCATCTGAAGAAGTCTCAATGAACATATTAAGAACGTCATCAACATCCATCTCTCTGCAAGGATAGCTCAAATCAGCAAAGGCTATGGTATAATTCTGACAGTGCTGACATCTGAAGTTACAGCTAATACCACCAAAAGATAGTGCTTTTGTTCCGGGCATGAAGTTGTGAAACGGTTTTTTCTCTATTGGATCAATTGCTGCAGAGGAAACAAGCCCGTAGTTGTAAGCATATAACTTCCCGTTTTCATTTTTTCTGACCCTGCATATACCCCACTTTCCATCATCCAACCTACATCTGTGCCTGCAAGTCAGGCATTCAACTTTGCTGTTCAGCTTTCTGTAGAGTTTAGATTCAACTTTCATACATTAATAGCTTTCCTCATTAACGTTAATAACGTTTGCCTGCTTTTGCATAAGTCTGGATAAATTTTTCAGCTATATCTTTTTATTTTTTTATTTGTAAAGCAGTTGACAAGTGATGAAAACTACATTGATAAACTACATTGTGACTACATTATGTCCGATCGAGATTCATACCACTTCCAGACCTTTTTTAAGGCTGATAGAAGTGTTTTATAGGGTCTCATGCCTCTCTCTTCAATACATTCTCCTGCAAACTTCCAGTCTCTAAGCTGCAGTGCTTTAACAACCAGAACTTTTTCTTCCTTTGTATCCATCTCTGCTCTATCTGTTTTTGAGTACATGTACCTCACAAGCGGTCTCAGAACATCAGAGGCATATTCGTAGAGGCTGATTCCGTGAAAGTACTTCTTGATTCTCTTCCTATTGGTGTAATCTATTTCTGGCTCTGGATAGCTGAAGTCCTTTGAGAGGGAATGTAAAAGCTGAATTGCAGTTTCTACATCGAGATCTGAAAGTTCATCTCCGAGCCACTCCAAGAGTCTTTTAACAAAATTTGAATTATACATGATAACTATTTCATCGATATGCATCTTCAAGGATCTCAAAACAACTACTGTATGTTCTCCTGAAACTTCGTTTCTCTGAGGAGTTATATGTACGGGTAAAAATTTATTTTTGATCCAGAATCTCAGTAGTTCTGGAGAAACACCAAATCCGGAACCGATCCAGTCAAATTCATTACCGCAACTCCAGTCTATAAGCCTGCTTAAAGCAAAGCTACCTATGCCCATATCCATAACATCGGGATGCGTTGCAATTCTGACTATTCTAACTCCAAGCAGTTTTGGGAATCTATAATCCCAGTGGTGTTTTAGTATTAAATCTGGGATTATCTGACCCTTAGGTTTGTAACCGTCTGCCATCTGTTCTACTGTACTGTCATCAATACCACCCTCTACCGCTACGTGAAGCGAACAGACAGTTTTTTCATTAACTTTAACACGAAATGCAAAGTGATTTGGCATATCCAGCAGTATAACAACGTCTGAAGGTCTGTTTCTGTAGTGAGCCAGAACATAAATACCAAAAAATTCCCTCAGTAACTTTTCATCTTTTACCAGCTCATCTTTGTCTATCATCTCAAATTCGAATTTTCCAAGTTTTATTGCCTCAACATCTTCTTTTTCTAATTCAGCAGGTTGTGCATCAAGTAGTAGCACATCGTACAACCATCTTTCTACCGGGTCACCTCTGCTGTATCTAACAGGTTCATCGAGGTGTATTTTATCTATCTCGGTTTCCTCATCCCTTTCAAGTTTTTTTAGAAATCTTATACTGAAACCCCTTCCTGCTCCTTCATATCCATGAATTGTGGTTGAGAATATAATGTATCTTGTTCTCTTCACAATGCTCCACAGCACCGGTACGTCTATACCTGCTGCTTCATCAACCACAACTACATCAGCGTACTCACTTTCAATCATCGCCCTTCTCGGCACAACGTATTCAACTCTGGCATATTTGCTGTTCAGAACTGTAACAACCCCTCCGCTTTCCTTAAGTCTGAAGTCTTTCATGCCTTGTCTAACCATAGCCTTTTTTAGAAACATAAAGTAAGTTTGAATGGCCTGTGGAGTTGGAGCTACGACCATTACTCTGACTGGTCTTTTAAGTACTCTCTGCATTCTTGAAATTAGGTATGGAGTTAGTATTCCAAGAACGGCTGTTTTTCCCCTGCCCCTATCTGCTGTTATTACAACTGCCTTCCTTTCTTTTTCTCTATCGAAGAATTGCTCGAACAGTTGAAGAACTCTCACCTGATCTTGAGTTGCACATAGCTTGTAAAGTTTCTTTTTAATTTTCCTTTTTTCCGGAATTGTTATTTCTTCTTTATCTATCTCAGCATTTTTAACTATATAGTGTTTTACTATTTCTCTTTTGTCGGCATTAAAAATGATTATACCCTCTGCTTCAAGTGTTCTTTTTATGAATCTTCTATAAAATCTTGGAACGACATCATCAGTTGTATACGGCTCACTAACAAGTTCCTCATGCCACCTTCCTATTAGGTTCTTCCACTCATCTACCTTAGGAGAAACAGCAATTATTATTCCACCCTTCTCGATGGTTTCGATGATAATTCCAAGATCGTTAGGATGGAAACCCTCTGTGAGATCTATAAGCAGAGACTGGTGAGTTTCTCCAAGCAATGTAGGGGTATCTCTGTAGTGTATCACCTTCACAGCTTTTACACTATTCTTTTTTTTGGAAAAGTACTCTTTTGCCATTTCTATGAATTTGCTTCTTCCAACTATGAGTAGTTCTCTCTCATCTACAACTTCTTTGTATGCTTTCAATATTTTTTTAGTAAGCTTAAACGTTCTTGGTTCTAAGGATGACGTACAAACAAAAACTATAAAGCGATATCCGTTTTCCTTAGCGTGATAGGCAGCTTTTTGAACTTCCGATAAGAGCTCCTTTACTGTCATCAACCCGGTTTTGGATATATCTGTAAAAAAAGTTACGGAGTTATTGCTAAATGCTGTTCTCAGACTTCTTAATCTGTATGTTATCATACAGCCAAGAAATTGCACGAAAATGTAAGCCTAAATTAAACTTCAAAGTTAAAAAATCTTTTATTTTTAGTACTTAAAAATATTAAAAGAATGTGATTGAATTTAAGGAAAAGACTCTACAGATTAGCAGAGGTGTTTGCGAACATCATAAAAGTATAAAAGCTTAGATAACAATAACAAACAATTTTAAGCAGCAGTAATGTTCTTGCGGAATGGTGAACAGAGACAGAAAAGAAGTTGGTTGTAAAGGTAGGGATATAAAGGAAGAGATCTTCAAAGCAATAGATATGCTTTTCTCAGAGTATGAAAAGAATGGGGTTAACCACGAAAGAATTCAGTGGGAGCTTGATTACATTATTTATCCTCACATAGGATCTTTTCTGGCAAGTGGCGAGCTAAGTAGAGAAGAAGGGAAGAAAATATTCGAATACTGCGAGAAAAAGTTGAAGAAGATTAGGGATAGACAGAAAAGTTACAAAGCATAGCGCAAAAATTATATTTCATCCGTGGAAAGTGAACTAAGAGGGGTCGTGGCGTAGCTAGGAAGCGCGGCGGGCTCCAGCGGTGATGATGACAAACGGGTCTGCTGAGCGGTGATGACCCGTTGGAGCGCTGACCCGAAGAGACCCGCAGGTCGTGGGTTCAAATCCCACCGGCCCCACTACAATATGTGTTTAACTTCTCACTTCTCTTTTCTCCTTTTTGCACCTTTTTACTGATTAATTTTATACAAGTTAAAAAAGAATTCAAGATTGTCAAGTTCGTAATCGCAGGCAGAAAAAATAAATAAAAGCCAAGCATCTGCTTGGTAAGCATGCTGAACATCAAACATTTGTAGTAAGGTTATACATCTTTCTACATCCACCTAACCCAGCTTCGAAATATTGATATCCCACAACTCCACAAGTTAAGTTCTACGAATTTACCTCCATAAAATCCCCTAACGGTCTTTCTGTAGACCAGACCATCTGTCTCTTCTGTAATTTCTTTAGAAGTTAAGTTCTTTTCCAGATCATCTATTTCGGCATATTTAAGGTAATAGCAGCCTTCGGAGAGAAGCCCTATCAATTTTAGGACTAATCCTACTTCCAATATAGCCAAAAATCTCTTCAGGATCATAGTATTCTATTCTCTTGCGTATCCAGTATATTTAGCAGTTCAAACAATTCTGATAAACTTTTTGGTTCTACGTGCCTTCTGAGCTACGTTTCAGCTCAAATTTAAATTATATTTTTTTGAATTTAGTTATAAACGATCTAGCTGAACCTAACGGAATTTAAACTCACTACCTTGCTTAAAATCTCCTTTATCCATGTTAGGATCCAGTAGATATTTTGATATTTTAAATTTATAATTAAATTTATAATTTACAAACTCTTCCGCTGCTGAGTTGATGGGGAGTTAAGTTTTGGATTTTATGACTATGACAATCCAAGATTTGTTATACCAGTATTAAGTTTTCTAAGATTTTATTTCAAAGAAAAACAAAGATTTACAGATCTTCTTTAGTAAGCTATAAGTTAATAATGTATTCAAAGTTATAATTTATATTAATTATATTAATAATGTTACAAAATAACGTTATGGCGCATATTAGATCTTGATCACGATTCACTTGCCTTTAGCTTGCTAACCTTTAGCTCGTCAAGCAAATAACCTATGCCCGAACACACAAAAAACCCAACAGGAAGCCAGAATACGTCTTTGAGAAGAATCC
>QNXS01000016.1 GCA_003978865.1 Archaeoglobus sp.
CTTGATTTGCAGGCTTACGACGACTATCTCTACAATAAACTTAAAGACACATAACAATTTTTTATAATTAATTGCATTTAAAATTTATTGTATATAAAATGATTAAACTTATAAGTGTAGATTCCATAACTGCCTGAACGAATATACCAAAAATACCAAAAGCGGTATAAAATACCCCCGTGTAGCCTACGCTTGCCATAACTGGATATACTATTTTATAGCTCAAAATTGCACCCCACCCGATCTCAAGCACCGCTGAAACAACCAAAGCGGATATCGTAACAACTTCACATTTAACTTTTGCTCTTTCTTTCATTCCTTTCATTACTTCGGGAAAGATAACATTAGAAGTCAACAAAAATCCCGCAAGAACTGCAAAGCTTAAAATTGCAATCAAAACTATAAAAGAAATACTAAAAATTTTATATATATAGATCAGTGAAGACAAAATGCAAAAGCAAATTCCAATAAAAAATACATACTTAAAATTCAGTTTGAACTTACTGCCAGTTCTGCATAACAACCAAGAAAGCAAAACCACACCCACCATTAGAGTTATGCTGTCCATAAGGCTGGTTTTTGATTTGCTGTTGATTTATATTATACGCTGTTTACATGCTGTTAACATACCGGCACAGTTATTTAGCTCTTGGTATATGCAGATACATGAGGCATCCAGTAGTGGCGGGGGCATTTTATCCATCCCATCCAGATTCCCTGCTTGCAATGCTTGATGAGTTTGTGAGTAGAAACCCTCAAAATGTTGGGGCTGGTGTTGCTCCTCACGCTGGCTACATGTACTCTGGAAGGACTGCAGGAAAACTTTATTCCCTAATACCCGATGCAGAAACTTACGTTGTTATTGGACCCAATCACACAGGCTATGGATCGATGGTTGCTGTTTCAACAGACACTTGGCTAACTCCCCTTGGAGAAGTCGAAACGGATGTTGAATTCATAGATGCAATGCCGGGAATAATAATTGACAGGGATGAAATAGCCCACAAGTATGAACATTCAATAGAGGTTCAGCTCCCGTTCCTACAGTACATCTGCAGTAACTTTATGATTGTTCCGGTATGTATGGGCTTACAGGATGAAGAAACTGCAAGAGAAGTTGCAGCGGAGATACTGACAGCTCAGGAGAAAACTGAAAGAAAAATAGTTGTGATAGCTTCAAGTGATATGCATCATTACTTGCCAGACGACGTTTGCAGGGAAAGAGATGCAAAGGTGATAGATTCAATAATTTCTATGGATGTATCAAGGTTCTACATGACTGTTAACAGTATGCAGGCAAGTGTTTGTGGAGTTGGACCCATAGCCGTGGCTATGCTTTACTCAAAATCAAAGAATGCTACAGCGGAACTTGTTGACTATTCAACGAGTGGAGATGTTGCTGACAAGAGTCAAGTTGTTGGCTATGCAGCAATAGCTTTTAGAGTTTAAGGTAGTATGATGTGCTCTGCTCCGGGAAAAGTGATAATATCCGGAGAGCATTCGGTCGTTTATGGAAAACATGCACTTGTTACGGCTATTAATCTCAGATGTTACTCACAGGTAAACAAAGCCGACAGAATTAAGATAATATCAGAACTCGGTGAAACTGGGTTGAACTTTGAAGTTCATCCATACGTGAGCTGGGCGATAAAACTGTTTGAAGAGAGAATTAAAAGAAAGATTACTCCTGAAGTCAGAATAAAAAGTCAGATTCCAATTGCTTCCGGGCTTGGAAGTTCAGCAGCGGTAACAGTATCGACATTGGCAGCTCTTAGTTTGGAGTACGGAATGGATTTTGGAAGAGATGAAATATTTGAGATTGCAAGAGAAGTTGAGCTTAGAGTTCAGGGGAGAGCAAGCGGAGTCGATCCTTTCGTCTCAACATTTGGAGGTGCATGGCTAATGCCAGAAAGAGAAAAATTTAGCTTTAATGCCAGATTGCTCATTGTAGACAGCGGAGAAAGTAGCATAACATCAGAAATGGTTGCAAAAGTTGCTATGCTAAAAGAAAGATATCCTGAGATAGTTGATGGAATACTGGATGTTATGGACAGAATAACAATTGAAATAAAGAAGGCTCTTGAAACCGGTAACGATACAGCTGTAGCTTCTCTGTTCAGTATAAATCAATGCATGCTGAAAGCAATAGGTGTGAGTACAAGAAAAATAGACAGAATAATCAGTATGCTTGAGAGATCAGGTATAGCTGCAAAGATAACCGGTGCTGGGGGTGGGGGAAGTATTCTTGGATTTGTCCCCAGAAGAATCAAAGAACCTGAGCTTGAACACAAATGGTTGGAGGTATCCCCCGAATATGAGGGGGTAAGGTGTGAGCATGGAGGTTGATTGTTGTGAGAATCGTACTTAAACTTGGAGGAGCGCTAATAACTGATAAGAGAAAAGGTGTGTTTGATTTTGCAAAGTACGACGTCATCAACAGAATTGCCAAGGAAATATCCGAAGCTAAGCAAGCAGAAGATTTTGAATTGCTCTTGGTTCATGGGGCGGGATCTTTTGGTCACCCCTACGTAGAAAAATATGATCTGTTAAACAATCCAACTCCTGTGGGAGTTGCAGAAACGCATCTTGCATGTGAAAGATTGTGTGAAATCGTATGTAAAGCTTTAATTGATAACGGAGTTCCCGCAGCCCCGATTCATCCATTCACAACTTTTAAAGTTTGTAATGGCAAAATAGTATTTGATTGCAGTGTCTTTAGAACGTTGCTTAAAGATTTTGTTCCAGTAACTCATGGCGATGTTGTACTGATAGATGACAGATGGGGAGTTTTATCAGGTGACGATATAGCAATTGAGCTTGCTGAGAAGTTTGGAGCTGAAAGACTTGGATTTGCATCAAACACCGTAGTTATAAAAAGTGGAAGAGCATTAAAAAAGATATCAATTTCCTCAGTCAGAGAAGACTTGACAAGTTTTACTGTTGGACAGGACGTTTCAGATGTTACGGGAGGAATGGCATCAAAGTTACTTAAAGTAGGGAAAATAGCTGGAAAAGTGGAAGTGTTTATATTTAGCGGGTTGAAAACGGGAGAAGTGTTAACTTTCCTGAACGGAAAGGATGTTGGAACTAAAGTATTACCTTAAATAGGCATTAATCAAAAACGGTGGAATTGATGACGACACCGGATAGAAAACTTGAACATATTAAAATATGCCTTGAGGAGAAAGTGGAGTCAGAGTACTCTGGATTTGAAGATGTCATGCTTATACACAATGCTTTACCCGAACTGAACTTGGATGAAATCGATACAAATACAAGATTTCTTGGAAAAGAACTTTCAGCACCGTTCATGATAGCTTCGATGACGGGGGGGCATAGAGACACAAAGTCCATTAACAAAAATATAGCAATTGCTGTTGAGGAACTTAAGCTTGGAATGGGAGTTGGAAGTCAGAGAGCGGCAATAGAGAAACCTGAACTTGCTGATAGCTTTACTGTTGTTAGAGAGTACGCTCCAAATGCGCTTATCTATGCCAACATAGGTGTGGCACAACTTCTCGAAGATATTGAAATTGCTGATAGGGCTGTTGAAATGATAGATGCCGATGCTCTTGCTATACACCTTAACTTTCTGCAGGAAGCTATTCAGCCGGAAGGGGATACAAACGCGAAGGGATGTTTAAAAGTAATAGAGGAAGTCTGTTCATCTGTTAAGGTTCCAGTAATAATTAAAGAGACGGGAGCCGGTATTTCAGGTGACGTGGCAAGAGTAGTAAAGAAAGCTGGAGCTTCAGCTATTGATGTTGGTGGTAGAGGTGGCACGAGCTGGAGTGGTGTTGAAGTTTACCGTGCTGATGGAATTTGGAAAGATATAGGTAGAGATTTCTGGAATTGGGGTATTCCTACTGCCTTCTGCATAGTGGAATGTTGTGAGATACTGCCTACTATTGCTACCGGAGGTATAAGGAGTGGCATTGATGTTGCAAAGGCAATAGCTCTCGGTGCAAGAGTGGCAAGCTCAGCTCTGCCCTTTCTCAGACCGGCAACAATTTCGGCTGAAGAAGTTGTGAAAAAGCTTGAGTATTTCCTGCAGGGATTGAAAGTAGCGATGTTTTTAACTTCATCTGAAAAAGTTGAAGATCTTATGGGGAAAGTCTTTATCACCGGAAAACTAAAGGAGTGGTTGAAGTTCAGAGATCTTAGGCTGAGGGGGTTTACGCATGGCTGACAAAGATAAGCAAGCAAATAATCAACTGGAGAAAGTAAAGAGGGAGATACTAAGGAAAGGAGAAATTGTAAATAGGGCTATTGATGAGATGTTTCCAGTAAAAGAGCCTAAAGGACTCTACATGGCTGCAAGGCATCTGATAGATGCTGGAGGCAAGAGATTGAGACCGGTGATGTGCTTGCTTGCAGCAGAAGCAATAGGGATGAACGCTGATGAAGCTCTGAAAGCTGCTGTTGCTGTGGAAATCATTCACAATTTTACATTGATACATGATGACATAATGGACAGAGATGAAATGAGAAGAGGTGTAAAAACAGTTCACACTCTTTACGGTGAATCAACAGCAATACTTGCCGGAGACACGCTTTTTGCAAAGGCGTTTAGCATACTTGCAGATGACCACCATTCTGCAGGCAACGTTGTAAAAGCTTGTAGAATGCTTGCAGATGTTTGTGTTGAGATATGTGAAGGACAGTACATAGACCTGAGTTTTGAAAGTAGAGATATCAGGGATGTAAGCATAGATGAATACCTTGAGATGGTCAGAAAGAAGACGGCTGTTTTGATTGCATGTTCATGCTCAATTCCAGCAGTTTTAGCCGGGAAAGATGAGTATGCAAAAGCTCTGTGGAAATTTGGTGAGATGTGTGGTATTGGCTTCCAGATTCACGACGACGTTCTTGATCTTGTTGGCGGAGAGAAAATTGGAAAGGATTGGGGAAGTGACTTGATTGAAGGAAAGAAAACACTTATAATAATAAAAGCTGCTGAAACGGGTGTGGATATTCCGGTTTTTGGCAGAGGTAATGCAAGCAGAGAAGAAATCGAAAAAGCGGTAAGAGTGCTTGAAGAATGTGGAGCAATAGATTATGCTAAAAGAGAAGCAAGGAACTTCGTTAGTATAGGTAAAAAGGAGTTGAGAAAGCTTCCCGAGACTAAAGCGAGAGCTACACTTGAAACAATTGCAGATTACTTAGTTTCAAGAGAGTATTAGTATTGCCTATATAAAATTTTTAAATGAAAAAATAAAATTTGTTAAGTCTATACGGCGGAAAATTAATTATTCTCGAAGATTCCGGTATGTTGCATGATAAAGGTTTACTTTCCTGATGGTCATCTCGAGAGACCAGTCTGGGATTCCTTAGTTGAGGCAGGTTACAAATTGCACAAAAGTAAAAGGGGATACATGATTAGCGTTGATCATCCGAAAATAGTGTTCAAACAAGTTAGACCGCAGATAATGCCGTTCTATGTTATGATGGGAAGGGGAGACGCAGGTTTTACGGGAGAGGATATACTTGAAAATTCAAAACTAAGGTACAGCCTGAATAACATTGAAATTGTTGAAAGATTGCCCCTTAGGCCAACAAAACTTGTAATAGCTATTAGTGAAGAGGTCTATCCTGATGTTAAGAGTATTGACGACTTCAAGCAGGCAGTTGGAAACAGACAAGTTATGTTTGCCTCCGAGTTTCCAGAACTTGCCAGAGTGTATGCAGAGAAAGTTGGTTTGAATGCCATAGTTTTCGATCCAATTGGAAAGACTGAGGCAGCTCTACTACCTCCAGAACCGGAGGCTGACCTGATACTGGAAGTTACAGAATTTGGTACTACGTTGAGAGAGAATGGATGCAGAATAATTGATGTTTTCAGAGACCCTGTTTACTCGGTATTCATTGCAAACAAGGAATCCTACAGCAATACCGAAAAAAGAAATTTGATGAACAATCTAATAACAGATGTTAGAGAAGTTCTTTCCTCAAAAAATCTTGTAAGTCTACTATTCAATGTGCCTGATGAAAATGATATACCCATAATAAAAGATTTTCTTGTAAAAGAGGGATTCAACCCGACAATCTCCACGTTGGCTGGGGGAGGTGTAGCAATGCACATAATACTTGACAGATCCAAAGTTAAGTTCCTTAAGCCCAAACTCAGGGAGCTTGGAGCAAGAAGAATAGCAACATCCCCTGTTATAACTTTTGGAGATTAATTATTTATATTAAATTGATATTATATTAATTTTATTTTATTATTGCTATTTTATATGCCTATATATCCACAACTACGAAAGCCTTTAAACCATCTTCTTTTTCAACCTTAAAGTTATGCAGAGTTATTGCCTTGGGCTCGACCTTTACAGCTTCATCGCTTAACTTTCCCCCTACAAGCTTACCCTCAACCACAAGTACACCATTTCTTTTCACTTTTACTTCAGCATCAATAGCAGCAAAGTGTTCCGCATCGAACAAATATAAAAGCTCGTTCATCCAATCGTAAAGTGCATATTCATATAAATCTTCTTCCTCCTCTATTTTAATGTTTCTTACCTCATCCCCCAAAATTCTTTCTGGAAATATAAAGGCATCTCTAAAAGCCAGAGTTGCATTCTTCAATAAACTCTCCAAGTTTTCTCCATAGATTTCTATAGCTATATCTGCCGTGTGTTCTACAAACCGGTATCTCATGTTCCTAAATTTGTGTATGGTTTTTTCTTTTTGTCTGTTTTGTGTAATATAACTATTGTAATATAACTATTAAAAATGGAAAAAAACTTATGAAGCTTTGCGGAGCGATGGACATGAAGTTTGGGATCGAATTTGTGCCAAATGTAAAACCATACGAAATTGAGTATCTAACCTCCATTGCAGAAGATAGCGGGTTTGACAGTGTATGGATCACTGACCACTACAACAACAGAAACAGTTACTCAATTCTTACCCTTCTTGCTATCAGAACTGTGAGACTCAGCCTTGGAGTTGGTGTATCTAACCCTCTTACAGTTCATCCAGCAATTATAGCTTCTGCTATGGCAACAATAAACGAGTTAAGCATGGGAAGAGCAATACTCGGAATAGCTGCTGGGGATAAAACAACTCTGCAGAGACTTGGCGTAGAATGGGATAAACCTCTTACAAGAGTTAAGGAAGCTGTAGAAGTAATAAAAGAGCTCATTTCTGGAAAGAGAGTAAATTACTCCGGGAAAACAATTAAAGTTAATAATGCCGGTCTTGATTACAGTGTAAGTCCGTATCCCATTTACATCGGTGCTCAAGGTCCAAAAATGCTAAAACTTGCATCCGAAATAGGAGATGGCGTCTTGATAAATGCTTCTCATCCAAAGGATTTTAAAGAAGCTTTCAAATGTTTTGGAGAGCTTAAAGAAGGTTTTGATGTTGTCGCTTACACGTCTATGAGTGTTGATAAAGATAGAGAAAAGGCTAAGGAGAGCGCAAAAATAGTAGTTGCTTTTATAGTCGCTGGTTCACCTGAGATCGTGCTTAACAGACATGGAATTACCGAGAAAGCCAAGGCTGTTAGAGAAGCTCTAAACAGAGCTTTTGCTGGAGGAAGCTGGGCTGACGTAAGAAAAACTGTTAGCGAGGATATGGTGGACACTTTTTCTATAAGTGGAACACCGGAGGACGTTGTTTCAAGAATTGAAGAGCTTAAGAAAGCTGGAGTAACCCATGTTGTGGCTGGAAGTCCAATAGGTTCTGACAGAGCAAAGGCGATAAAGCTAATAGGCAAAAAAGTAATACCAGCATTTAGCTGAATATGACAACTTACATCCTCGAAGGAAAGGAAGTTAACATCTGGAGCAAGGAACTTGCCTATTTCCATTCAAGGAGTGTGGTAGATTATGTAAGAGATAACCTGCTCAAGTTTGAAGAAATTGGCGTTGATCCATTTTCCGAGATAGTTGGAAATGACGTGGAGAAAGAACTTGTTAAAAACGCTCTTATGAGCGGATCGAGTATAATTTTTAGGGGTAAAAAGGGATACGGTAAGACTACTTTTGCAAAAGCGATATCCAAGCTGTTACCTGAAAAAATCTTGGCTGTAAAGGGATGCAAGATAAACGACGATCCAGTAAACCCCGTTTGTTTCTCTTGCAAGAAAAAAGTTGAAGATGGAGTGGTCGAGCTTGAATGGGTCAAACCAAAATTTGTCAGGATATGTGGAGACCCGATGATGACCACAAGACAGCTAATTGGCGGAATTAGCTTGCAGAAATTAAGAGAAGGGTACGATCTTGACAGTCCTGAAGTTTTTACTCCCGGAAAAATTTTAAAAGCTAACAGAGGGATAGCTTACGTTGACGAACTTGGAGCGATTCCCTCAGCCCTTCAAACTCTATTACACGAGCTACTTGAAGAGAAGCAGGTTACAACACCTGAGGGAGATATAGTTCCCATGAAGATTGACGTTATCTTTATAGCATCAACAAATCCTGCTAACTATAAAGGTGTATCGGATATTAAAGAACCCTTACTTGATAGAATGGAAGTTGTGGAAATAAGACCTCCGGACAGTTTGGAAAAAGAAATTGAGATAGCAATAAGAAACACAAATAAGTGGTTGAGAGAATCAGTTATAATGCCGGAATGGCATGCAAAAACGCTTGCAAGAGTCACGATTCTTGCCAGAAATAAAGAAACGAGGCTTCCAGAAAAGATTGAAGTTGAACCGTCTTGTAGAGCTACGATAAAAATTTTTGATCACGTAATGGCTTCTGCTGTTAGAAAAGGGCACAGAGCCGTAATGATTTCAGACTATGGATGTGGAGGTATTTACGACTTCAGCAACATATTGTTAGGGCTTAGGGGCAGGATGAAATTGGAATTCAGAGATGACAAACTTGAGGATGTTGTAAATACACTTGTCAACGACGCACTCGAAATTACATGCTCTGAATTGTTTTCAATCATGCAGACTGAGATTTCGAGGCTTGCATCCGAACTTGGTAGAAGGGGAGAAATAAATGTCTATGAGGATTTCACCGAGTTCGAACATTTGTTGCCAGAAGCGGGAAAAGACTCAGCACTTGAGTTCATGTTGGAGACTCTTGCAAGATGTGTTGAGGTAGCTGAGAGGATTGGAGATGGTGTTTACGCTTACTCAACCTTAGACTGATGTCCATGAAAACATGCAATAACAGGATTGAAAGGAGAAAAAAACTGCAAAGTTTCATTGAAGGGTTGAGTCTGGCACTGTTTGATTTTGAGTTGCTTACTGGGATTAAGAAAAATAAAAAAAATAAAAATGAGCTTAAGTTTTTGGATAAAATCAGTCAATTTTACGGCAGAGAAGGCAACATATCCTTGAAAACATTACAAACAAATAAACTTTATAACAAAAAAAATAAAAAAACAGAATCGTGGATTGAAGTTAGAGAAATGATATGTACCGGAAAATTAAAAATTGAAGATGTAAATATTTTTGAATTTTTAGATGTGTATAGTGAAGAAATTCTTGAAGATATGAAAGAATTCGGCTTTGTTAGATTCAAAAAAGGAAAACCTGTATTTACAGAAAAAACTGAAAGGATTATAGCTGAGATCGCTCTAAAACTGGCTTTAAAAGAACTGAACAGTAAGGCTATCGGGGACTTTAAGTCTAACAGGATTGGTTTTTTAACACCCTCAAGCAGGCTTATAGAGTTTGATGAATGGATGCACAACTTTGACATGCTTGACATACAGGAAAGCCTGATAAACGAATTCCTGAACTCCGGCAGAATTGATATTGGAAACAACCTTCTTGCAAGAGAGTTTAAATCGAGGGACAAAGTCATATTTGTTGTACTACTTGATATAAGCGATTCAATGAGGGGAGAAAAGCTTAAAGGTGCGGTTAGGGCTTCCCTTGCTTTAAGACTTGTTGCGGAGAAGCTGAACAGAAATTTAAAGATATATGCTTTTAATCATGAGGTTAGAAGAATTAGGGATGGTGATCTCGTCAATTTGACTGCGAGGGGAAGAACAAATATTGCCTCGGCTTTAATGAAAGTTGTTAAACTGGCTGAAAGAGAAGACGCAACACCCGTAGTTTTTCTTGTTACCGATGGAGAACCAACCAGCCCGGAGAATCCTATATCTAAAGCTCTCAGTGCTGCAGAAAGGCTTGGAAAATTCAGAGAAGCGAGATTAACACTTATAATGCTGAACAATGATACCAGATACGATGAGTTCTGCTTAGCTTTGATTAAAAAAGTCAGAAAATCATCTTTTATCAAACTCAATCCAGGCGATCTAAGTGTATATTTTATCAAAGAGTTCTTTAATTCGGATTAACCTCATATACCCTCTCAAGTATTTTTCATTAGTATAAACAATACCTTCTCTAAAAACATTCTTTACAAAGATTGATCTTTTATCTTCTGGATGAATTCTTCAATTAGATGCCAATATACATCTGGTCACTGAAAAAGTTACATAATTCGAGTTTAACGTACCCTCTTTTCCAAAATTAACTTTTTTATCATCTCGATCTCAATCTCTCTTGTTTTCTCAAATTCGAGGTATTTTTCAAGTTCTTCCATAAATAGTGAGCCATGATTCACATCATTCACTTTTAAATGAATTAGCTCGTGCAAAAGAATATACTTAAGCTCCTCCTCGCCAAGTTTTTCAATAACATTCCGATTTAACCTCAATATCCCCGTATCGATCGATAATGAGGCTATTTTCTCCTTCATGGGTACAATTTTCAGCTTAACATCTTTGTCCACACCAACCTCTTTCTTAAGCTCGATTAGCAATTTCTTTAACTTCTCCATAGACTGTTCATCTCCTCCTTGAGATATTCAACAAGATTATTTACCAAATTTTTTGCATTCTGTTCATCAACGCCAGAAAGGAAAAGGTCTTTCAGCATTTCTGTTTTGACTTTCTTTTCGTGCTGGGGTGTAAACATTCTAATACCACTTTCGATAACTTCTTTAATGGCTTTTCCAGTGTTGTTTAACTGGACGTCCCTTTCGGCATTCTGCCTGATGTAGTGTTTGAGTGTTTCAAGAATTCTGTCTGCATCTGATTTACCATAAATTTTCTTGTTGTAATCTGAAAGTTCTTCTTCCATTGCTTTCAGCCTTGCAAGGAATGTTTTAGTGTTGATAACTCTGGTTATCCACTCCATCCTAAGCCTTTCCAGTCTTTCCATTATCTGCTTGTAAACTGGATCGTGCTTTTTCTCGTTTAAAATGGATCGTAAATTGAAAAAGAAGTCCGCAACAGCATTTATCACCCTTCTCCTTATTTCTTCTTCGTCAGTCAGGTCTTCAACCAGTTTCTCAAGCTTATCTGGTTTAAGTTCAGTTCTTCCAACCTCTTTGAATTCATCAACAGCTGTTTTGCTGTGTATGTAGCTGAGAAGCTCATTCCAGAATTCCTTTCCGAGTCTAATTCTGGTGCCTGCAAGTATCCTTTTGAGCTTATAATAAATATAGGCTAAAGCCTCTATGTCCTCAACGTAAACGAGCTTTTCAGGATATGCTCCAAGAGCTGTGTAGAGCTTCAGCAAAGCCCTCATTTCATTAACAAGTCTGATGATTGTAGCGGATAACTGCTTATCCTCTGTGTAGTACATTGCTATTGTTGCAATTTTTGCCTGAATTTCCTCTTTATTTATGCCTGTTTTAAAGCTCTTCTTTACATTTTCTATGTCAATCCCGATGTCTTCGTTGCCAATTTTCAGATTTCGTAGCTCTTCTTTGAGATGTTTGAGTTTTAACTCGAATTCAGAGAATTTCTGCTCAATTGCCTGCATCAGGTTCATTTCAAAGTCTTTCCTTATTTCATCCTCAGCGAGCAGATTGTAGATTGCCATTGTTTTTGCCAAGTTATCCATCAGTCCAAAAGAATCAACGACCAGCCCGAATTCTTTATCCTTGTATGGTCTGTTAACCCTTGCAATCCCCTGAAGTAATCTGTGTTCATATAATGGCTTATCGAGATACATGACTTTCAGAATTGGAGCATCGAAGCCAGTGAGGAGCATGTCTGTTACTATTAGAATTTTTGGATTCTCCTTCTCCAGAAAATCGTTCTGGATCTCTTCGTTTATTCTTTTCAGGTCTGTATTTTTCCTTCTTTTAATCAATTCCTCTCTGTATTCCACAATCTCTGGATCAGTGTCGTTGTAGTTGTAGGTCATCACTATTTCAGCCCAGTTCCTTGCTTCTTCACCAAACTTTTCAACCAGATGTTTATCCAAGGCTCTTTTGTACCTAACACATCCAACCCTATTGACAGCTACAACCATCGCTTTGTACTTGAAATTCTCAGTATCTGTCTCTATTCTGTCAGCTATGTATTTAGCAAGCTTATCTATCCTCTTTTCGTTGAGCAGTATAACCTTAGCTTTAGTTATGTGACTTGAAACATCCTTTTTTGAGATTCTTGTATCAAGGAGAGCTTCAATTCTGCCCTTTCTATCCATATACTCTTTAATGAAGCCTGCTATCTCATCCTCAGTAAGCCTTATTCTAACTCCTTCAGCCTTAACCTCACCCTCTTTAACGACCTGGTAAACAATGGGCAGTGTAAAGCCATCCTTTATTGAATCCTCAATGAAGTAAACATCCAAGTAGTACTCGCCCTTGTCTGGGTAAGAGAACTCAAGGAAGGTGTTTCTCTCGTTCTTGAAGATTGGTGTACCTGTGAATCCAAGGGTAATCGATTCTGGGAAGCACGTTTTTCTCATCGCTCCCAGCAAACCGTAATGACTCCTGTGAGCCTCATCTATCAAGAAAAGGATGTTTCTTCTGTGAACTCCTCCCAGTTTAAGTAGGTATCTCTCTTTCTCCATCCTATCAAGGCTTTCAAGCTTCTGGATGTGCTTTCTGCATTCATCAGGATTCTTTTGCATGAGATAATCGAGGTACTCTTCTCCAAGTTTAAGCAGTAATGAATAAAGCTGTCTTGTTATTTCTTTGTCTTCTTTCTCGCTTATACCTTCTACATTTTCCCATTTCTTGCCCTTCTGGAACTTCTGGATCGTTGTGAGGTATATTCCTCTCAGAATGATGTTTTCCGACATCTCACTCCTCTTTGCAACTGTAATTATCTTCCCCAGAGCAGCTATACTTTCAACTTTTTCAAAGAGCGTTTTGAATTTTGTATCGTCAACAGCCTTTAACACTCTTTCGTGCTGCTTTTCCAAATCTTCTCTGTCAACCACAAAGAAAACGACCGGATGAGTGTTATAGTAGAGGTCTAAGAAGTAGTTGGCGATGAAAAACATCGTGTATGTTTTCCCGCTTCCCTGCCAGTGCCATATAAGCCCGCGATTCATCTCGGGATTCTCCATGTATTCTTTAATCCTGTTTATTGCTTTGATTGTGGCTCTGTACTGGTTCTGCCTCGCAATCAGCTTACCTACCTTACCCTCTCTTGGGCGGGTGTAGAATATGAAATACTTGATAAATTCAAGAACTCTTTCAGGCTTAAGCAGATCGAAGATTCGATTTTTCCTTATTCCAGATTCTTCTCTCAGAGTCCAGTTGAAAGCTGGCAGATCTTTTATCTCTCTCCTCCAGTTTGGCATTGTAGGAGTGTAAAGCTTGTCCTCTCCATATGCAACTCCAAACTGAACGAAGCGGAATAGATCAGGACTGAACATCTCGTATCTTCTTATCTGTTCAAGGGCGATGCTGTGTGATACGGGAATGCTTTCAGATTTTGCCTCTATAACAATAACAGGAATGCCGTTGATAAAGAGCGTGAAGTCAGGTTTTGAGTTTTCGGGTGAGCCTCTGTATTTCGCTTCATGAAGGTAAAAGAAAGTATTCTTTCTGTTTTTGTAGTCGAAAAGCCAAATGGTGTGAGTTTCGTTATTTAACACAACTTTGATGCCATACTTGAGATATTCGAGAATTCTCTCCTCCGTTGCATTTTTCAGCTCGTTGTGGACATGTTCGATAACGAATTGTTCATCTGAGGGAGTCAGATTCGAGAAGAGGTCCTCGTTTATCTCCTTAATTTTTTTTCCAGAATTTTAGGTAAATAGTCCCCCTCAATCAAGGTGTTTTCTGGGATATTGAAAGTCTTATTTCCGTTGAGCCAGCCAACTTTCTCAAGTTTTTCCATTATTTCTTGATGGACGATGTCTTCAGGCCGAAGAGGCATTCAGATCCCTATTTCTTATTTTTATTTTTCAATAGTGCATTTCTAGATTTTACGTAACCTCTCACTTCTTTGGAGCTATTCAGTTTTCCCTCTTTTATTAATTTTAGGCAGTAGTAGAATTCTCTCTTATTAGGGAGATTTAGGGCTTCCATATATGTGCTCCAGGGAATTTTCTCGTCAATTTGCCTTTTTAAGCTAAAATTGCTGAACTTGACAACGTATCCTATAAAACTCTCAGAAACTCCTAAGGTGTTGGAAATAGCTTCATTTAAGTTAGTAATATAAATTCTATATTTTTTTATGATATTTTTCCTAAATTTAACTATTTTCCTACCGATTTCCCATAGCGTTTTTTTGGGAGTTGAGGATGGTTTATCGTAAAGCAATGGCTGTATCTCTTTGATTAGATTTTCAAATTCCAATATTATCTCATTCTTAGATTGTACTATGGACGTATTTTCAAAAATATCATTTATCGAGAACACTAATGTATTTTTTCGTCCTTGTGGTAAATCCAACATTTTTATTTGTGCAGGGATTATCTCTACTGACATAGTTGTCATCTTAAAATGTATCGAGTACCATATTTAAAAACTGTACCTTTTCGTCAATTCATCGTAAAATCTCCAGAAATAATCTTCAACGGACCCTTCAATTAATCCATGCTCTTTCGAATATCTGACTATATGATCAATAAGAACAAAGTACATATATACGTCTATTGCCCCGATAATCTCTGAAAACTTGTACGCAGGATGTGCAGAATTTATCACAAACAGACTATCATGGGG
Source organism: Archaeoglobus sp. (assembly GCA_003978865.1). Taxonomy (GTDB): domain Archaea; phylum Halobacteriota; class Archaeoglobi; order Archaeoglobales; family Archaeoglobaceae; genus WAPX01. The sequence continues at coordinate 14,892 of QNXS01000016.1, forward strand.
CATAAAAATAACTCTTTCCTTGATTCCCTGGAGATCTTCAATCGTAATCTTAACTCCCCTAACTTTTTTATCTTTCTTTAAAGCCTTTTTTTCATTACCTTTTTCGATACCTTTTACGTTGTCTGGCCCTTCAGTAGGTACAGTTTCATTGCTGCCTGGGTTAGGACCACCGATTGTTCCAGTAGTTAACTGACCAGTTTCAGATTCTTTCGCCATTATTTCTCCCCGGTCATCACGAATAAGTGTTTTACGTTTTATAGGGTCAAAAAGGTTGTAAAATTCAGGAATTCTGGTTATTATACTATTCAAGTCTTCTCCGATATCTTCTAAAATCATACGAGTTTTTAAATCGTTTATTTCTTTTGTGGGGTCTCTCCAGATTTTTTCCTCTTTAAAATATTTTTCCAAAAGCTTAGCAATCCCTTTCTGAAATTCTGACCATATTTTTATGTGTTTGTTCAGCCTATCCTTTGAGGTTTGAACTATTTGAATTAGTTCGTCACACCTGATATACCCTAAAACATAGTAATTTGGTTTTACATTGTATTGTAACCCAAATAATTCCCCTCCACAAATCTTTTTTCCGCAGACTACGATATCTAATCCTGTATCAATTTTGACTCTTGGGTTTTTTGGTGCAAACTCCAAAATATAGATACTACCAATCACTTCAAATTTAACTCCTTTTCTTGCTTTAAGGATTTCATTTAATGTCCTCTTCGACTTTATCTTTCCAAATTGTTCATATTCTTTCTCTAAGCCTTCAAAAATGATTTGCTCATTATTTATTTTCAACTCTATCTCACCAAATGGTACCAATATGTATCTGTAGTTCTCTAAAATAAGCTTTTTCGCACTTTCGAGATCAAAAAAATCTCTAATTCTTAACCCACTGATCTCTACAAATGTCCCAGTATGAAATTTTAGCCTATTCTTAGGTCTCACATAAGCATATTTCGGCAAATTTTCGGCATGATCAAAAAACCATTCAGTAGCCAGTTGTCGTTCTCCATCGGAAGTTTCAGTGTACACCTTATCACAAAGATCTAAACAAAGTTTAGCACCTATACCTGCAAAGCCTATGCTTTTGGATTGTCGATCTTTACTAAGCGATCCGAGGTTGTGATATTCTTCAAATTCAGAGTAATCCATGCCCTTACCATTGTCTTTGCAAATTATGTCTAACTTTTTCCCTTTATGGTTAAAATGAAGGTTAATTTTCGTAGCTTCAGCGTCTATTGAGTTTGCTATTAATTCAAGTAGAGTTATTTCCCACTCCTCCCCGTAATTGTAGTTATTTCGATAGTTTTCCAACAGTTTTTTCCAATTTACATTTGAAACTTTGTAATCCTGATTCATATCAATAATCAGCAATAAAAAATATATTTCTTACGATTTATCGATATTCTCTTGGCTCTGAATGACTTCAAGTTACGTCATTTATTAATCATTTATTAAGCCAATAATCTCTCAATCGGAACAACCTCCTTCCAGACTGCATCCCTAATTCTTGGCTTCAAAGCCTCAACTGTGACGAGGTCAACTTCCACCCCAAGCAAGTCTTCAAGGAAAAATTTGAGGTCCATGTAGTTGTCAAACGACTTCTTTCCCTTCTCGAACTCGACAAGAATGTCTATATCACTCCTCTCCCTCTGCTCACCTTTTGCGTAGGAGCCAAAGAGCCAGAGTCTTTTAACCCCAAACTTTTCAATGTCATGCCAGTGTTTGATTATTTTTTCGGCAATCTCCTGCTTTGAAAGCATGATTTTACACCTTTAGAGGTTTTTTATTTAAGTTTTCACCTTTAAAAATTATTAGGTTTATCCCTTCACTCCAAAGGAATCAAGCGTTCTCTGACCCATCATCATGTTTCTAAGATGTGATATTGCTCCAATCAGCTGAATTCTTTCTTCCGGAGTGAAATCACACCTAGAATGAGCCACACGGTCTCTAATGTCTTTTATTGTTCTTAAATACCCGATTGTTTTGTTTTTATCTTGAAACACCTTTGAGAAGATCTCTCTCCAATTTTTTGAGTTACCAATAATTATTTCATAGTGTGAGAAATCTAGAGCATCAATTTGCTTAATGTCTCTTCCTTTCTTACGCTCTTGGGCTATTCTTTTTTCTGCTTTTTTGCGAACCTCTTCGCTAATCCCCTCATTCCACCAATTGTCCCCGTAATAATCTCTAAGTTTGAGTTCTATGAATGCTCTTAGTTCCTTCTCAAAAGATGATATGAGGTTGAAACATTCCAGCTTAAACTCTTCCTGAAATTTTAGGCTTTCCCCTTTGGGAACTGTCGTAAAATACATCTCAGAATTAATATTTCCTTCGACCTCTACTTTTACGCCACCAGTTATCCTCAATGTATTGCTGAAATGTATTTTTGCAACATTTTGAAGAGCATTTGTTCCATACAATTTAACGAATTCTCTTCCAACCTCATCAACTTTTTCGCCTGCACCTCTGGGAAATTCCATGCCGTAGGTTTCAGATAGATCCTCCATTTTCCAAAGGAATTTATCTCTCGCAAGTATAGAAGCGGTAGCCACTGCAATATCTCTTTCAGCTTTTGGAACCTGTATAAGCTTTATTTTCCTCCCTTTTTCCATCAGGGCATTTTTAATATAACCTGGATCACCAAATTGGTCTGCAATAGCTAAATTACATTCGATACCGTTTCCCAGCAAGTTCTCAATAACTCTTGCATGGGCCCACCCAAGAATTTTATTCACATTTCCCAATTTTTTATGGAGCAGATTGTATTTTATCGGACTTATCCAAAGTGTTTCATATCTCTTTTCACCTAACAACTTCCGGATATCATGAGCTAAGCTCCTAATTGTGGTCTCACTAAGAGATTTTGAGTCTTTTACTTTTAGCCTCTTTAGTTCCTCCTCTATAGTATCATCAATTAATACGCCAGCAATTACCAAAGGTCCAAAATAGTCTCCTTTTCCAACTTCATCCGTCCCGATTCTTGGTCCTTTTAATGAAAGTGGTGGATAATCTTTGCTGTCTTTTTTAATTTCCTCGACTCCGATATATTTTACAAATTTCTTTATTTCTTCAATTTCTACATGATCTTTTCCTCCAAACACTATTTTTCCAGTTTTATACACATTGATCACTACACCGGGTTTTCGAGCGAGAAAGAACTGATGAGGACGATCTTCGAATTCGAATCCTTTTTCCTTTAAGTGTTCTCTAAAAATTTCAATCGCTTCTAACGGAAATTGGATTGTCATT
>QNXS01000007.1 GCA_003978865.1 Archaeoglobus sp.
AGGTGAACCTACTACTTCTATAGTATTATCAGTTGATCCATCATTAACTGTTGGGTTTGAATATAAGTTACCATTTAAATCTAAGTTACCAGTAACCTTAAACTTAACACTAGTAACTTTTACATGTATCTCAGGGAAGTATACGTAGCACCCACCTTCATCAAACCTGTACCACTTATATGTATTTCCAGACTTACATCCAACGTACACTTTTATAGTATAGTTACCATAACCCATAAACTCCGTTACGTCTGGTAGCACTAATTTATTCAAACCAGCGTGAATGTTATATTCTTTGGTAAATCTCTTGGATATTGGTGTTCTAGTATATATCACACATACTGGTAATGTTCCAGAAACCTCAGAATTAACGTATAATATAACATGTACTGATGTTCCGGGTAAAGCCACGATGTTGTTGCAACTTTCTCTGTTGCCATCCTCAAGTATAAGGCTATTAAACGATACACTGTTTACAGGAACATTTGTTGACGCTTCGATGTACACATAAGCTGATTTTGAACTTCCACCTTTCTCAGACTTTACAGTAAGTTTATACCAACCTGTGTGCATGCCATCATATCCGAATGAATATAAATACACTGTGTTATTTCCTTTTACTAAAAATACTTCTTTCTTTATTGTTTTTATATGATATTCGGGAACTGTGGGTATGTATCTATTATAACCAATGTATGACCAACTTGCAGTAATATTGTCATAGGTTACTACGTTTGAGTATATTTTTACCTCTGAATATAACTTATCATAAGTTGTTACTTTACCACCATTAACAATGCTATTATTGCACATCAAATTTACGCTATTTATACTTATTTTCTCTTTAGCAGTACCTTTAAATGTTACTTCAGGTCTTCCTTTCAATCCTATTTTAGTCTGATTTCAACTCTATTTTTATTGGTGCATATATTGGATTTTTACAACTCTTTCAATCCTATTTTAGTCTGATTTCAACCACTGGTAATTTTCTAACTTTACTTAATTTAAAGTTTTCTAAAGCTTTCTGTGAGAGTATCCAATCTTCGACCTTGAATAATGCACTGATTTATAAAAGTCGACGACATCCCGTAGCAGCGTATTTTCATAAGTTAAAGCACAGGGCAGGAGATAACAAGATAAAAATGGAAATCAGCAGGGTATTAATGAAATCAACTGGATGTGTATGAACATTATTCAAAAGAAGGAAATAAAAATAAAAAGTTTAATCAATAAAAATGGTAAATTAAAAGATGGACGACGAATGTGGAAAAGATTAAAAGATTATAGAATTGAAAAAACAAGTAATACTGATCTTGATGAAGTGAATGTGGTCTTCTAAAAAGATCTAAAGAGTCAATCACAATCCTGTTGTTGAATTGTATGAAATGTGAAGTTTTGTTAGGAGAAAAATAATGTCTGGGTATGGTTGGCTTTAAAGAGAATTCTAAAAATAAGTTGTGTAGGAGATACTGATTTTAAATGAATTAATGTAAGATAAAGCATAAAAGCAATTCTGCATTGATATGAAAGGCCACAATTTAATTCTCTTTACAGTTTAATTCCTTACAAGCGAAGAATAAACTAATCACGTTGAAAACTTTCTTAACTCTTAGAAACCTGAAAAGAGTAGAATAAAGATTGGTAGAGATTGAATCGATAGCGGACCCGGCGGGATTTGAACCCGCGATCTGCAGCTTAGGAGGCTGCCGCCTTATCCATGCTAGGCTACGGGTCCTTACAAGCCGCCGGCGGGATTTGAACCCGCGACCTGGTGATTACAAGTCACCCGCTCTGCCAGCTGAGCCACGGCGGCTTCAATGCTTAACGCACGCTTCTAACGGGAAAGAAATAAAAACTTTACTCACTCCTCCGCAATCTCCCGCAAATCTTCAGTATTCCTTCTGTCCTCAGTTAGAAAAGCATAAGTTACTTTGTACTTAAAGCCTTTACCGATAAAGTAAATTTCCGCACTTCTTTTTCTTGATGCTCTTGGGCTATGAAACTTTTTAAATCTGAAAAAAGGCTTCATTTCTCTGAATACTTTTTGTGTTTCCTCTCCCTGAAACATCTTAACCACAAAGTTTCCTCCAGGTTTAAGCGTTATTTTCGCAATCCTGAAAGCTGACATTACAAGTTCAACTGATCGCATGTGATCAATTGACCAGTGCCCAGTAATTTTTGGCGCCGCATCACAAATAACAGCATCGTACTTTGGATGAACGTTCATTATTTTTTCAAGTGTTCTGTCGTCGTTTATATCTCCCTCGATAAAAGTAACTCCATCTATGGGATTCATTGGGTTTAGATCCACAGCAACGACTCTCGCTCCAAGCTCCCTGCAGACCTGACTCCATCCTCCCGGAGAGGCACCAAGGTCAAGTACAGTGTCTCCTTCCCTGATAAGTTTGAACGTTTTATTCATCTGAAGAAGTTTAAATGCTGCCCTACTTCTGTATCCCCTCTTCTTCGCTTCCCAGTAGTAATAGTCCTGTCTATCTCTACTTCTTCTCGGTTTTGTCATTGGTACATCTCCAGAGTTACTCAGCTATAAACTTTACACCAACTTTCCTTGTTCTTGGACCATCAAATTCAAGTAGAAGAATGCTCTGCCATGTTCCAAGCTTTAGCTCTCCCTCCTCTACTGGAAGTGCAACACTGTTGCCCACTGCCGATGACATTATGTGCGCCTCAGCATTGTTGTCTATTCTGTTGTGCTTATAGTTCAGTTTCGGAATGATGGAAAAGTAGGCATCTATCAGGTCATCCATAAGACCGCTCTCAGCCTCGTTCACAACAAGAGCAGTCGTTGTGTGAAATGTAAACACGAATGCCACACCGCTTCTACCACCAGCAAGTTTTTTTACTGCTTCTTTTATGCTGGGTGTTATATCCTTCGCCTCTCTCCTCCCAGTACTGACAGTAAAAATTTCCATCATATCGAAACGTTGGTTCTTGAAGCTTAAAGCTTTTAGCCAGATCTAAGGAATTCTAACGAACACTTCCCTGCCTTCTACAAGCCTGAACTCTCCAAGCTCCACAAATGTAGGTGATTCTCTTGCAATCAAACTTACTTTCCTGTTTTCGAAATCAATTTCCTCCACAAGTCCGGGGCAAACGTATTTTTTGCCGGAATAAATACCGCAGATAAGTCCTTTAAACCATTCATATTCAAAAACATTTACTTCGTCAACGCCAAATATATTCTTTACAGCCTTTACAGCTTCCACACTAACATCTGCTCTATCTACACACACATTTAAAAAATATTTTCCAGCTTCTGCGTATATTACATCACCAAAGACTGACAAAGCTGAGAGCAGATCACTATCCCTGATAGTTTTTCCACGAAAAAGAGTTGTTCCCCTAAGCACTGATGCATCAACAACAAAAGATCGGGCAGGTTCAAGCCACTTCCTGTATAGCTTACTCCGGATCTCCAATCTTAATTCTCTACTTCTTTTTTTCGGAACGAAGCTGTCAACTCTGATACATTCAGCATCAACATCGTAGAGATTACAGAGTTCCACTCCAAGAGAAACCACCAGATCCGGAGAGAAAATTTCAAACTTTGCAAGTTTATACTCTCTTGCTCTCCTTCCATTTATCCAACCAGTTGTATTTACAATGATAAGTTTCTTTTTCAATTTCTCAGCTTTTTTACATAGATATGCAAAACCTCTTAAACATTTAGCCTCTCTTCCCGCAGGCGTAATAGCACCAACAAAAAAACCATCAAGCATCTCAACATCTCTTAGAAAAGGCGTTCTTTCTGCAAAACCTATGCCCATTGCTCCGGGATGTGCAATGTCTGCCTGTCCAATATCTGCATCCACAACACAGGTTTCTGCATCAGAATTGTTTATTAACCAGACAGCCAAGCTACTCTTCCCCGTATCAGTTTCGCCAACAAGGATCACTTTGTTGACTTCATGAGCTATCTCAGAAAGCTTGATCCAGCTTCTTGGTATTGTGCTACCTCTCAAAGGAATGAATTCACCTTCTACAGCAACTTTTCCTTCCTCAATGTAAAGTGGGAAATAACTATCACTGCTAACTTCTTTTACAGGACATCCGAGGACGGTAGCTCGACCATCAATTAGTTTTATTTTCCCTTTAACTATTAGAGTTGTATCTCTTTCTTCAACTATCATATTACTTAATTAATATATAATATAAATAATAATTAAGCAATTCACTTAGACACATTTCCATTACCTTTGTGAAGAATTGCTTTGTTCCATTGCACAGATATGACTCTCATCTCCGGTTCCGCGTTAAGTATTTTCGTGAGGTTTCCACTGTCCATTACTGCAACACTCAGGCTTTCATTTACGTAGTTTTTCACCCAGTAGTGTGCGAATTCACTGCTTGTATTGTTGCTCTCAACAAAGCCTCCCGGTTGTATGAAATGTATAGCCACTACTTTTTCGAATAGGGAGCCGTTCATTCTTATTCCAGCAAAGTAAAAGTCTCCATAGGGTGTATTGTTCATTTGGAGTATTGATTCTGCTTTTTTACCGTAAAACACAAATGCTGCATTAAAGTTACCCGGAATTTTGGCTGTATAGTTCCCAACAAGCTCTTCCATGTTTGTGGTGTTGGAAGTTATGGCTTTGATACTTTCTTCAACCTGAGGAGCTGTTCCAACTATTGCTGGAGAAATCTCCGGTGTAGCAGCAACCTCGTAGTACCTGTTATAAATATTCACATTCTTAACCCACACATCAATGCCATTTACATTAACTTTTTCGCCAGTAGCAACCATCTTACTCATGTTTATATCAACCAAGTACAACAGTCCATTTGGATAAAATGCTATAAGCATCCTCTGAATTGGCGTTGTAAACGAGACGGGCTCAAAAAATCCGGAAATCATGTTGTTGTCCATAACTCTCTGCAAATAATTCCAGAGTGTAGCATTTGTGCAGTTTTTAAGAGAAACGTATATAACTTCATCAGTTGGAGGAACGCACTTCAACCACTCATTAAAAGTTTTGAAGCTGAACTTTACACTTCTCGTTTCCATCTTACTCGGACCCATACCCCTGAACGCTATCGCTATTGCACTTCCAACCATTATTAATGCAAGGAATAAAGCAAGAAGCCTTGCTGAGCGTTTTTCGAATTTACCGGGCATGTCCGCTGTTTGGCAGTAACAAGATAAAAGTTTTGGTATATCACCTGTTGATAGCAAAGTAAAATAACAAACTGACATAGCAATCAGCGAATGAGGTTCTGGATAGGAATAGATGATACTGATTCAGCAAAAGGCATGTGCACTACATATCTGGCTGTAATTTTAATAGAAAGACTTGAAAGGGCAGGAATGAAAGTAGAAGGATTTCCAAGACTCATTAGGCTCAATCCAACCATACCATTTAAAACGAGAGGAAATGGTGCGGTATCTTTTCTTGTGAACGGAGAATTGGATGAAGCTTACGAAATAACAAAAGCATGCATGGAGGAGTATTCAATGCTTGACGACGAAAGAACAAATCCCGGTGCGGTTTTTGTTGATGTCGAAAGCAGGGCTATGAACTATCTGCCAAAATTTGCTGAAAAGGTTATAAGAGATGTTGTTTCAATAGATGAGGCACTGTTTGTTGTGGGTAAGTTTTTACTCCCTTTTATAAAGCTCAAACTTGGTAGAGGGATCATTGGAGCTTTGGCTGCTGTTGGAGCAGAGTTGAACGACTACACTCTTGAGCTTTTAGCATACAGGAAACCTGAGAGATTTGGAACCAAGAGAGTTTACGATAGAAAAAGCTTTTTCAGAGCTGACAAAGAAACGTATCCTCTTACGTGGGATACTGTTGACTGGCAGAACGATGTTGTTGTTGCCGTCCCATCGTCCCCAGACCCCGTTCTCTACGGGATAAGAGGAGATTCTTTAAGAGCAATAAAAAAGGCAAGTAAAATAGTAGTTACCGAAGATGTTGACAGGTCACAATTCTTTATAACAAATCAGGGAACAGATATGCACATTATAGATGAAAGCGAAGTTGAAAAAATTGAGAACTTTCATTCATACAAACTTACAGGAATTGTAGTTGAAAAACCTTACTACATAGAAGGTGGACATGTGTTCTTTTACATAAAGTCTGTGTTCGGAAAGTTGAAGTGCGCCGCTTTCGAGCCAACAAAACAGTTTCGTGATGTTATAAGAAAACTTGAAGTTGGTGACTTAGTTGAAGTTTACGGTTCTGTAAAAAAGGATACTCTAAATCTTGAAAAAATAAATGTCGTAAAAATTGCCGAAGTTTACAGGCTTGAGAATCCGTTCTGTCCCGTATGCAAAAAGAGGATGGAATCTGCCGGTCGAGGTCAGGGATACAGATGTAAAAGATGTGGTACAAAGGCTGAGGATAAAATCAAAATTAAAATTGAGAGAGAAATTGAAAAAGGTTACTATGAAGTGCCACCCTGTGCAAGGAGGCATCTATCAAAACCACTCATCAGGATGAAAGTTAAGAATGCACATATTTTCAGATGATTTATGGATAAATTTATGGAGATATGATAGATGTCAAGGAATGGGTTGCTATCTGGACTTCTGAAAGCTTTGATTACGTTTTCTTGAAAGAATTTTAAGCATGAAACAAGCATGAAACCCGATAGAATGCTATAGAAGTTTTAATGTTTAAATTTAATGTTTAAAGAAAAAGAGATTCGGGATACGTTTTCGTTCATTGGATACAGACAAATTTCAATCAATGCAAAAATGGCGAAAGCTACAGTTTTTGCAGAAAATTCTGTCTCCTTCAGGCACTCTACAGCTAACTATATGTTCTGCAAGGGTTTCAAAATACTTTAAACTCTGCCTGATCAGAAAGTCGGATCTTCTGAGCTTTATAATGTTTCCGTCTCCAAACAACAGAACTCCGGTAGGTTTTCCCTCCATCAGCAGGTATAGGTTCAACTGAGCCATGTTCGGAAGTAGAAATGCTGGATTTAGCTTAGCTTTAACTTCCACAACTTCTCTTTCAGATACGAAATCCGCTCTACCTACAAGAGTGAAATTTTTAAAATATAATTCTCTTGTTTTCCCTCTCCATACTCTGCCTGAATGTTTTAATGCCATTTCAGCCCTTTTCTCGGCAAGTTTTCCTTTTTCTTCCAATCTCTTGGACAATCTTGATTTTGTGTAGAAAGAGAAGTAAGAGCGTCTCATACACTGCAAAGCCCAACTGACATGAAAAGTAAACACGAAAGACTTTTCTCCTCTAAAACTTAAATTTTTTGGGTGATCTCTTTGAACAGCAAAGCAAAGGGAACAAATTTTGAAAGGGAGCTAATTCATGTTTTGTGGAAAAGTGGGTTTGCTGCCGTTAGAGTTGCTGGCAGTGGATCTATGTCATATCCCTCACCAGATATTGTCGCTTCAAATGGGAAAATCACACTTGCTTTCGAAGTAAAGTCAAGAACAAAATTACCGGTGTACTTTCCGGAGCAGGAGATTAAAGATCTAATTATGTTCTCCAACCTATTTGGAGCTGAACCCTACATTGCTCTGAAGCTACATAGAAGGGGATGGAAGTTTTTGATCGCAAAAGACCTGATTAAAACTTCAAAGGGATATAAAGTGGATGAAGAAACATTCATGTCAGGACACGACTTAAATGAAGTTCTTGGAAAGTATGTTCAAGCTAAGCTACCGGAGTGTGGGATCGGGGATAGATCAGGGATTTTTGATAAAAGTTCCACAGAAGTAGATGGGCGGGATTCTGCTGACTTTACCCAAGCTTAGCTCTGCACCATCAAGTATTGTAAGGTTAACCTTTGTGCTCAGGTTAACACCAGCAAAGTAGGTAACATTGTTGAACTTTTTAGTAGTAAACAAAAATTCTGCATGATTGTACCCGATTCTGATGATTGTGAAGTTTGACGTATTGAACAACGAAACTACATCGTTCTCGATCGTCTTAGCACCAAAAAACAGTACTTTTAAAGCAGTAACTGGATCAAGAGAGTAGTTAACGCCTACTATCACACCATTGTCAGATGGCTTGACTGTAACGCTTTTTATCTCGAAAGCAACAGCTGGTAAAGCAAGCATAGATGTAATAAATGCAACCATGATTGCAATGCACACTGACCTCCTCATTGCCGTCACCTTTTACACTTGCAAGTTTGCACAGTTTTAACTCTCAATTACCCAAGTTTGTGGTAATATAATACTTTCGAAACTATTTAACAAAAATAGAGGCAAAGTAAGTTGTACTTGCAATCAATGCTGCAATCGCTCCTGGAGAGAATGGAAAATTAAAGGAAAGATAAATACCAAGCAAACCACAGATTAGTGATATTACAAATGATAATAGAAAAACGCTTCCAACTGTCCCCGCAATTTTAGCTGCTGTGGCAGAAGGAGCTACAAACATGGCGAAAACAAGAATTGCTCCAACACCACCCATTATAACAACAACAGAAACAGCAACAGTAGATAACATAATGTAGTCGTAAAGCCTTACATTCACACCATACGCCATTGCAGCTTCAGCATCGAAGGAAATAAAGAGAAAAGCCCTATGGAAGATAACAGAAACAAGCACAACAAATAGCGTGGAAGCAAACATCAGCTTTAAATCGGAGTAGCTGAGAAGGAACAGATCTCCTATGAGTAAACCCCACACTCTTGCCGCATACTCCCTGATCATAGATATAAATAAAACAGCCAAACTCATTGAAAGTGCAAAGGATACCGCTATTGCCGTATTGGTATCTTCAGTTCCACTCAGCTTTCCTTTACCAGAAGCATAACCTGCAGTAATAGCGGTAGCAACTGCAAAAATCAAACCTCCAAGTAAAACTGGAACGTGAAAACCTGCCTCCTCAACAACAATTGCAAGCGCGGCACCGGCTAAGGCAGCATGTGCAGCACCGGCTACAAGGAAGGAAGCATCCCTGAAAATTGTGAAAGTACCGGCTAAGCTTGCATTTATTGAAATCAGTATTACTGCGAGAATTGCTCTCTCAAGAAATGGTGGCAGCACGGTATTACCCCTTTAGAATATTTTACGTCTTAACCATGTATATCTCCAAAAAGCGGATGCAAATAACCTTCCTCACACACACTAACTGGTATTGATACCCCGTAAGCTTTCAGTGTGTTTTCGGGTGTGAGTACGTCCTCAGGTTTTCCATATGCAATCAGATTTTTGTTAAGCAGAGCAATTCTACTAATGCTATGTATCAAGGGACTGACATTATGGACGACTGTAATAACCGTAATTCCTTTCTCCGACAGCTTGCTCAAAAGACTGATAATCTTCTCCTGTGTTGGCAAGTCAACCCCGTTAAAAGGTTCATCAAGTAAAAGCACATCTGGTTTTGTAGCAAGAGCCCTCGCCAGCATCACTCTCTGCTGCTGACCTCCACTCAGACTCGTGAAAGGAAAATCTTTTAACTCAAGCATGTTTACTGCATTTAAAGCTTCTTCAACTGCTTTCTTTTCTTCTTTTGATAAACTAAAAGATAGTATAAACTTTTTATTCCTTGCGAGAATGGACATCGATACAACATCCCAGACTCTGATCGGTATTGATGCGTTCACGTGCTCCTTTTGAGGCATGTAACTTACAGAGCCGTAAACTCTAACTTCTCCTCTAACTGGCTTTATCATTCCAGCAATAGCTCTGAGTAGCGTGGTTTTTCCCGAACCGTTTGGACCCATTATTGCTATGAATTCCCCCCTAAATACATCAATGTTTACGTTTTCTATAGCTGTATGTCCATTGTAAGCACAAGTAAGATTTTTTGCTTCAACCATTTTCTTTTTACCAGTCATTTCAATACCTCCTAAATCTGTTGGTGCAGGCAAGTACTACTATAGCCATGACTGCTATGACTGTACCGAATCCGGGTGTTTTTTCGGTTACCTTAACTTCTGAGGCAAAATTCAGAGCCATTGCATTGTAATATGCTATACCAACGTAAGTATCATTGTTACTGGCCATAACAAACTTCACGTATACAACTGGTTTTCCACAATCTTTTGAAAGCTGAAGAGCTAATTCTCCAACTTTTGAATTCTTTGCGAACCCCGGAACAATTATACATGCATAGCTATTGCTTGAAAGCAGTTTCTCCAACCGCATGATTTCAGATCCGCTCGTAAAACCTGCACTTTCACCCATTAGTACTGCTCCAACTTTCATTCCGGAGTTTTCGGCTATGTAACAAACTCCCGGAACAGCTGCGACACAGTACTTGCCTTTAACAATTGATTGCTTTTTTATTACATTTTCAGCTTCTCTAACTTGCATTTCAAACAGTTTCAGATTGTTCTCAAAGTATCTGGAGTTCTCTGGATCAAGCTTTGCAAGAGCTTTCTCAACTGTCTTAGCTATAGCTATCCCATTTTCAAGCTTTAACCAGTAACCATGATAGCAGGGTGAATAGTGGGGAAAATCTTCAACCTTAACTCCGTATTTAACATAGTCATCAAAATCAATGCACTTATCGGGAAAAACATTTTTTATTTTTTCTTCAAAAGATATTAGTTTTGAATCCGCCAGAACTATCAAATCCGCCCTCTCAAGCTCACTCATAGTTTTCGCTGAAACTGTAAATGCATGAGGGTCACAGCCGGGAGGCATCAAAGACTTTACTTCAACAAAATTTCCTCCAATTTCCTTAACTATTGGCACAAAATCTGGAATTGAACACACAACATTTACCTTCCCGTCCGCTGGAGATATAAACATTGCAAAGAGAAGTACCAACGTTATTGTACAAAGTACACGCATTAGTGAATATTACTATTCATGAGTAATATATACCTGACGGAGAGTCTGAACGATGATTCTGATAAGATATGGAGAATTGAGCCTGAAAAGGAATCTTAGAAAAAAGTTTGAGGATATTCTGGTTTCAAACATACACAGAGTAGCAAGGGAAGAGGGTATTGTAGGTAGAGTGAAAAGAGAGTGGGGCAGAATTTACTTTAGCACTACACATGAGAGAATTGTTGCTAAAAGATTTTCCTTTATCTTTGGAGTTGTTTCAACAAGTCCGGCTATTGAATGTTCTTCGGAATTAGAGGACATAGAAAGCACTGCTGAAGTGTTTTTGGATGATGTAAAAAGACATAGAAGTTTTGCAATTAGAGTTAGGAGAAGTGGAACACATGAATACACGTCAATGGATGTGGCAAGATTTGTAGGAGCAAAAATAAAGGAGAAAAGTGATAGAATGGTTGATTTAAAAAATCCAGATTTTGAAATTTTCATTGAGGTACGGGAAGAGAAAGCCTATGTTTTCTCGGAAACCTTCAAAGGTTTTGGCGGGTTACCCGTTGGAACTCAGGGTAGAGTTCTGGCTATGGATGAAGTTTCGGCTTGGTTTGCTTTGAGAAGGGGATGCGACATTGATTTAAGTGTTGAATGTTCAGCTAAGGATGATACAGGGCTTGAACTGTTGAGAGCTTGGGCCTGCTATAGAAAAGTCGGGAAGGTTGAATTAAACTTCAAAGAAGCACTGAAAAGCAACTATCCGGCAATTTTCTGCTCTTTTAACATGAATGAACTGATTGCAAATGAGGGGATACTAAGGAAAAGGAAGATGCCCGTACTAACACCACTCGCATCCGAAAAAGTTTACAGCAGAGATAAAGTAGAGAAAATTCTGAATTCAATTTCGGAGTTGATAGAATGCGTTCACACGAAGTGCAGATACTCGGAGCGGGAGCAATAGGTTCTATTTTTGGATACTTTTTACTTATGGCTGGATGTGATGTTGTTTTTGTTGCAAGAGGTAAGAGGTACCGTGAGCTTAAAAATGGATTAAAAATTTCTGGAATGGTAGATTACTTTGAAAAAGTGGAGGTCTCTGATGTACCAGTTAAATCTTGGCTTACGATTGTTGCTGTAAAGAGTTACGATACAGAAAAAGCTGTCAGGGGCATAGGCAATCTTACAGATGTTGTTATGAGTATTCAGAATGGCATAGGTAACGAGGATATAATTGCCAAAGAAGCTGAAAAAGTGATAGGTGCCACCACGAGTTACGCTGCAAATTTAAGAGACGGGGTTGTTTTCTATGCTGGAGAGGGTGAGACGTGGATTGGAAACTGGAAGGGTTGCGGAGAAGAAGTTTTCGAAGTTGCGGAAATACTTGCTAAGGGTGGTATGAACGTCAGAATCACTGAAAATATAGCAGAAATGAAGTGGATAAAAGCTGCAATAAATGCGGTTATAAATCCGTTAACAGCCATAGCAGGAGTGAAAAACGGAGAGCTTTTAAGAAGAGAATTTTGGAATGTAGCAAAGTTTGTCTGCATGGAATGTGAACTTTTACTTAGAAATATGGGAATTTTTATTAATCTTGAGCAGAAAGTAAAAACTATAGCTAAAAAAACCGCAAACAACAAATCTTCCATGCTTCAGGATCTTGAAAGGGGTAAAAAAACAGAAATAGATGCAATAACGGGAAAGATACTTGAGGAGGCTAAAAAAGCTCGTATAGAAACCAAAGCAAATGAAATTATGTACTGGATGGTTAAGGCTCTGGAGACATCTGCCAGCAAAAAGTCAAAAAGATTAAAAGATTAAAAAATAGAAAAATAAAACCGTAGGTGGTGATTGTAATGATTGGTGAAATCTCTTCAATTATAGGACTGAAAGTCTACACGGATGAGGGAAGGTACGTGGGGAGAGTTGATGACTTAGTGATAGACATGGAAAAGCGGATGATTACAGGTATCGCAATGGCGGAATACAACAAATTAATAATCGAATCAAAATCTCTTGGAGTTATACTACCCTACAGAATAGTAAAATCTGTTGGAGACATAGTAATAGTAAAGGATGTTTTTAAGAAGAAGAATAAAGAGACAAAAGAGGAGGAAGAATCTTAGTCGCAGATTCTGTATATCTCCGGAAGTTCTCTGTACATTCCATTGTAGTCCAATCCGTATCCAACAACAAAGTAATCCGGAATTGTAAATCCAACATAATCTGGAATTACATCCACAATTCTCCGGGATGGTTTATCAAGTAGTGTGCACACCTTTACACTGCTTGCCCCCCTCTTCATTACTCTTTTAACGAGAAAGTTCATTGTTATACCCGTATCAACTATATCCTCAACAATTAAAACATCCTTATCTTTTACATCGCTGACATCCATTAGAATTTCAACTTTTCCAGTTGTGTTTACTCCCCTATAGCTCTTTACCCTCACAAATTCTATCTCAACCGGTATTTTCATCTCTCTTACCAGATCAGCCATGAAAATAAATGCTCCATTAAGAATTCCAAGCATCAGTGGAGATTCGTAGTCTCTGCTTATTTCTTCCGCAAGCTCTTTTACTCTTCTCCCAATTTCGTCTCTACCTATTAAAAGCTCCAGCTTCAGATCTGATCTACACACGGTATCACCATTCAGTCTACTCTATCCAGAGATCAACAAGTCTCATGTTCTCAACGTCGACAAGTCCAAAATCAGTTATTCTCAGTTTTGGTATCACCGGAAGGGCAAAAAAGCTTATTTCAATGAATGGATGTTCTGCAACTACACCCATTTTCCTCAATAGTTTGTTTATAGAATTCAACCTACGTACAACTTCCTCAAAACTGAGATCAGACATTAATCCTGCTATTGGCAATGGCAGAGTTTTCAGTTCACCGCTGTAAGATACTGCAAATCCACCCCCCATATCTCTAACAGCATTCATTGCAATTACCATATCTCTATCGTCGACACCAACACAGATGCAGTTGTGGGAATCGTGAGATACACTACTTGCCATTGCTCCACCATCCATTTTGAACTCAACAAAAGCTTTGCCAATAAATTTCCCGGCTCCATGTCTGTCAGCAACAACAACTTTGGAAATTCCCGATTCAGGATCCGGATATGCAAAACAATCTTTCAATATTGGCTCGTATTCTCCAATCTCAGTGAGTATCTGACCCTTAACTGGTTTTATCAGCCTGCAAACACTGCCTTCCGCCGGAATTTTTATGTCATCGATTGTTATTTCGTGCATCTTGAAGCTATTACTGACAACAACCGGCATTTTAGATTTCTGAATTTCCGGAAATTTGCATCTGTACTCCCCATCCCACACAACTTTTCCGTTCTTAACAACAAGTTCTACTTTGAATTCATCAAATCCATTAACAGATACAAGATCCGCAGCAAATCCGGGAGCTACAGCTCCGCAATTTAGGGAGTAATGAGTTGCAGGATTTATTGTTACCATTTTTACAGCATCTTCAGCTTTTATACCGTACCTCACGGCTCTCCTCAACCTCTCATCCATATGCCCCTTTAACAAGTCTTCAGGTAAAAGGTCATCAGTTACGATCATGAGATTTGATACCGTATACCGAGAAACTGCTTTTGCGAGTTCTTTCAGGTTCTTAGCAACACTTCCTTCTCTAAGCATAATTTTCATGCCCTTTCTAAGTTTCTCCATTACCTCTCCGAGACTTGTACTCTCATGATCAGTGCTTATACCGGCAACTATGTAGGCATTCAGAGCTTTTCCACTCAAACCGGGACAGTGACCGTCCACAGGCAGACCCATCTCCTTTGCAATGTTAATTTTTGATGTCGTAGAGACATCTCCGGCAACAACACTGTGGTAGTTCATGACCTCAGCCAAGCCTATAACTCTCTCGTATTCAAGAACCTCCTTTATATCTCCAACCTCAAGCCTGAATGCAAAGCTTTCCAGACCTTCGACAGCAGGAACTGAGGATGATGCTGTAAAATAAAAATCTACAGGTAAATTAGAAGTTGCATCAATCATAAACTTTATTCCCTGCTTTCCACAGACGTTTGCTATTTCATGTGGATCGGCAATAATAGCTGTTGTACCATGTTTTAGAATTGTTTTCGCAAGTTCAACTGGATGTAAAAGTGTACTCTCAATATGAAGGTGGGCATCTATAAATCCCGGCAGAATGCATTCAGTTTCATAGACATCAGCGTTTGAATATTCCCCAACTCCAGCTATATATCCAGAGTAAACAGCAACATCGGCTTCAAAACACTCCCCAGTAAAAACAGAGAAGACATTTCCGGAAAGAACAAAATCCGGTTCTTTTCTTCCTGCTGCAACTTCCAGTAAATTTCTCGCAAGTTTGGATGAAACGCCTGACATTCTTCTAAAACAGGGAAGGAATACTACAAAATTTTTTCGGCTTTAGTTAAAGATAGTTCCAAGATAGTTGCAAAAAGCAAATATATTTTCAGATTGAGTGCTAAGCATGGTTAATGCTGGTAACGCCAATATAACTGGAAAAAGAGTGAAGATAAAAGCTAAAGGCAGGATTTTTGAAGGAATTGCCATGCCTTCGACAACAGATTCCTTTGTTTTGAAACTTAATAATGGCTACAATGTCGGTTTTTTTGAATATGAGTTGCTTGAAGTAAAAGATGTTAAAAAAATGGAAGAAACTCAGGAATTACTCAAAAATCCTGAACTTCCCACTGTAAAGATAATATCAACTGGTGGAACCATAGCAAGTAAAGTTGACTACAATACCGGTGCTGTCACGAGCCAGTTTACGGCTGAGGAAATAGTCGGGGATGTACCTGAAGTTGCAGAGGTGTGTAATATAGATGCTACGCTTCTGTATAACATACTTAGCGAAAACATGAAAGTTCAACATTGGAAAAAACTGGCGAGAGAAGTTTACTCAGCTTTGAAGGACTATGAAGGCGTTATAATCACTCACGGAACAGACACAATGGCTTACACAGCCTCAGCCCTTGCTTTTATGATTTCAACACCAAAACCCGTAGTACTTGTCGGTGCACAGAGAAGCAGTGACAGGCCGAGCAGTGATGCAGCAATGAATTTAACGTGTTCAGCTGTAACTGCTATCTCGGACCTTGGAGAAGTAGTGGTTGTTATGCATGCCACAACCAGTGATGATTACTGCTACGTGCACAGGGGAGTTAAGGTCAGGAAATGTCACACATCAAGGAGAGATGCATTCAGATCTATAAATTTCACACCGCTTGGTAAAATTGACTACAGCACAAGACAGATAGAATGGTTTGTAAAAGACAGATTTAAGCGAGGGGAGAGAGAACTTGAGCTGAGAGATAAAATGGAGGAAAATTGTATACTGATAAAGTTTTTCCCGGGATTAAAACCCGACATTCTTGACTACTACTACGACAGAGGATATAGGGGATTTGTTATTGAGGGTACAGGACTGGGACATGTTTCAACTGACTGGATCGATACGCTGAGGAGAATCTGTGAAGATTGTGTTGTTGTCATGACTTCCCAGTGTCTCTGGGGAAGGGTTTGCGATAGAGTTTATGATACCGGAAGATACTTGCTCAAGGCCGGTGTTATAGAGGGTGAAGATATGCTACCTGAAGTTGCCCTTGTAAAGCTTATGTGGCTTCTTGGCAATTATGACATTGAGGATGCTAAAAAACTTGTTAAAGAGAATCTTGTCGGTGAAATAACAAAAAGTACGAGATACTGGGAATTTGAATTTGAGTGATTGTAATATCGTAAAGCTCATCTAAGACTTGAGGGAAAATAGGATAAGAGGTGGTATCATGAGGATCTTTGCAGCAGCAGATCTGCACAACAGAAGTTTAGGAGATTTAAAAATAGACGGTGTTGATACTGTCATTGTTGCGGGAGATTTCACAAATGCAGATGGAGTTGAATTTGCAAAAGAGACTGTAAAAAAGCTTGAAGAGATTTTTCCAGATTCAAGAATACTCGCAGTTCCGGGAAACATGGATGTTGAAGGAGTTTTAAACTATTTAGAAGAAAAAGGAGTTTCAATTCATGGCAAGGTTGTAGAGATTGATGGGATTAAAATTGGAGGTCTTGGAGGGAGTAACATAACTCCGTTCAGCACACCTTTCGAGCTTGAGGAGAAAGAAATAGAAAACATACTCAAAGGTATTGAATGCGATATAGCTGTAATTCACACGCCCCCTCTTGGTTACTACGACTGGATAGCCGGAAATTCAGTTGGTAGTAGGGCGGTGAAAGAATGGATGGAGAAAATGAAACCAAAAATTCTGATATGCGCGCATATTCATGAATATGAAGGGGTAGCAAAAGCGGGAGATACGCTCATCGTCAAGCTCGGTACACTAATGAATGGTAGAGCCGCTATAATAGATACTGATGATGAATTCAGAAATATAATTGTAAGTTTTGTGAAAATTTAATTTAATTTTTAGATATATTTTATAAAACCCTGAGTGCAAATTACATGGATGAAGGTATGTACCGTTAGCGCATGCCTCCTTGGCTTTCCGTGCAGGTACGATGGGAGGGCTGTTGCGGATTTCAGCAAAAAATTGGAGGAAGAGGGATATCTCCCAGTTCCACTTTGTCCTGAACAACTCTCAGGACTTCCAACACCGAGAGATAGTTGTGAGATAGTTGGAGGTGATGGATACGATGTCCTGTGTGGAGAAGCTATGGTTAAAACCCGAGATGGCATGGACTTAACTTCAAACTTTCTTCAAGGTGCTAAAATGGCTTACAGACTGTGTAAAATTGTGAAAGCAGAGATATTTTTTGCAAAGAATTTGAGTCCATCCTGTGGTGCTGGAATTATATATGATGGAAGCTTTACTGGAAATAAAAAGATGGGATGGGGCGTGACATCAGCATATCTGATAAAAAAAGGTATCAC
>QNXS01000017.1 GCA_003978865.1 Archaeoglobus sp.
CCTGAATTCATGAACTGTGACGTACCAAGATATCAGATCATTTGTATTCTAGTTATATTAACTTATAATTCCGTAATATCCATTTTTGGTTTTCTTGAGCATATAACATTTGAGTACAACTAAAGCTAAATAAGTAGTCCAAATAAGTAATCAATAATTAAATTATACATAATTAAATCATAATATCGGGAAATAACAATTATCGCTATTGAGTTCACGTTCGTATCTGTTGGTCCGGTTATTACAAGGGCATTTCCGGCTTTTAAAGCTGTATAGGCATTGTGCATCATCAACTCCTTTAACGGGTCTACTCTTTCTCTTACAATTCTCCCCCATGTATCTGAGGAGACAAGACCCCCGGCAGCATCAGTCGGCCCATCAGTTCCGTCAGTGTCTAAGGAAAAAATACAGATTCCATCTACCTTTGATTCTTCAAGCTTCTTTGCGAAACCCAAGGCAAGCTCCTGATTTGGTCCGCCTTTACCTGCCTTCTTCCCATTAAATGTAACTGTTGTCTCACCCCCGGCTATCAGTGCAACCGGAGGATTGAATGGTCTTTTGTTTTTCCTTATCTCCACAGCGATAGATGCAAGAGCAATACCAACATCTTTTGATTCTCCTTCAAGTACGGAACTGAGTATTACTGGCGTAAAACCAAGAGTACGAGCCTTTTTTGCTGCAAATTCGCACACTTTTGAAGAACTACATATAAGTTTGTTAGTGACGTTTTCGAGATCCACTTTTAAGCTCTCCTCTTCCTCTCCTTTTAAACCCCTCTCAAGATACGTTCTCACAGATTCAGGAATTTTATACCATATTTCATAGTTTTTCAAAATTTTTACTGCATCTTCAAAAGTTGTTGGATCCTTTACACTTATACCCGATGCTATTGCTTCCAGATTGTCTCCTACAACATCAGAGATTATCAACGATAGGACTTTACCCCTAACTTTTTTTACAAACTTGCCACCCTTTACCGCAGAAATATGCTTCCTGACAGTATTTATCTCCTGAATCCTTGCCCCACTTTTTAGAAGCAACTTATACGTCTTTATTTTATCCTCAAGACTTATACCTCTTTCAGGCATTACGAAAAGGGCTGATCCACCTCCGGAAACAAGCAAAATGAGTATATCGTCTTCTCCGACTTTTTCAGCTATTTCAAGTCCTTTTTTTGCAGCTTTCATTGAGTTCTCATCTGGTACTGGATGACCCGCCTCAACAACATCCATTATTCCCACTCTTCTGGATTCAGAATAACCATACTTTGTGACTACAATCCCCTCAGCTATACGATCTCCAATAATTTCGTCTACAGCTTTTGCCATTGGATATGCTGCCTTACCTATTGCTACAACATAGGCTTTTGAGAACTCAAAGTCTCCACAGTTTTTAACTTTCAGAGTGCCGTTCCTGCAATAAAGGTATGATTTAACGAGTTTTTCCGGATTTGCCATATCTACAGCATGTTCCGCTATTAGAACTGCTCTTTCTCTCAGGTACTTTTCAACTCCTTCATAACCTGAAAGGAGTTCATCTATATTTTTTACAAGCATCGATTTATTTCTATTTTTTACTGAGTAAATATTTTTCCAATCCTTCAGCAAACCTTATTTTCCATCATGTTAACAATGCTTGATGCTTGAGTTTGGAGACAAAGTTGTGTCTCAGGAAGGAATTCTCAAATTTAAGATGTTTGTAAAGGATTTTAAAAGAGAACTTGAAGAGAAAAAAAGAATTTGTAATGATATTCTTTCCTCAATAAATATTAAAAAAATTAAAACAGGAAAGAATAAAAAGAAGTGGGCTATAAAAGTTCTTGACGGAATTACAGCAATCGGTGTTGACGGAAGCCAAATTCAACCCCTCAGAGAGTTTGGAATTCCTGCTGGTGCTGTACAAGTTGCATCTTTTAGAGTAGAACATGGTAAAGGGCTGTGGAATGTTAGATATACTTCAAAAATAGTTAGGCTTGAAGAAAATATAGATGCAACAAGGTATGCTTTGGAGATGAGCTCTCTCTGCAGCAACATGGATGGCAAGTCCTACCTGTTTTATGATGGGGGACTGTCTCCCACATTTGCAAGAGAGATGTCGAGGGAAGTAGGAGAAAAGTACGAAAGGGCTGCAGTAAATGCTGTGAAAAGAAGTGAGATGACGAAAACTCCTTTTATAGGATACATAGACAGAAGTTATGCAAAAGACGTAGCAAGAGCCTATGGAATAGAACTTTACGATAGTTTTATTCTTGCTGAAATGGAAGTTATGAGTTATACAGAGCCATTTCAGAGCGGGAATATCTGCTACTCCTATGTTCGGTTTTCACCATCGCTACCTTCAAGAGTGGAGTTCCCGGCATGGATGAAAAAGGAGTTTGATAGATTTGTTGAGGTTGTTTGTGCTGAGTGTATGCTTGGAAGCACTTATTCGTATCCGTACGTTTTAGAGAGAGCGCACAGCTATGCAGTAATAACCGAAAATGAAAAGAAAGCTATATTAGAGGCAGTTGGAGGAATAAGTTTATCATTTAAGTGGATTAGCAAACTCAGCCATACATTTGGGAGGTGATACAGTTGTGCAGAGTTGTTGGTGTATCTGATAGATACATCGAAGTTGAGGGAAAGCTGAGGGTGGGTGAAATTGTTAAAGCTGGTAGATGTCTGGCTGTTGTTGTCTCTGTCAGCGGTGAGAAACCTGAATATATAAAGTATGCGGGGGAATTAAACAAAAAGGAGATAGAAGCATACCTGCCAGATGTTTTAAACAGCAGGGTTACTTCAAAATGCTACATACTGGGCGGGCTGGAAGAGAATTTATGTCCCGAAATTGGGGAAGAGGTTTTACCTGCGAGTGATGAAGATTTGAAAGACTATCACACTAAGAATGGAGAGCTTACAATTCCCTACTTCTACCAGATGCTAAAGACTTGCGACATAGAAATATCAAAAAGTGTTATTAAAAGATTAATAAAAATATTTGATAAAAATGAAATACTGGAAGCTCTGCTTAGAGAACTTGATTACATGACTATGCGTAGTATGGGGCTTTGAGAACTTAAATGTAACTTTTAGAACAAAAATAGTAATAGTGCGAGGCAAGTTTTGGATTATGTTCGAGTGGTTTAAAGGTTATGAAGAAAATAGAGTGCTGAAGGAGCTTGAAGACCTTTTATCTATGGATATACCTTATTCCAGAGTTTTAAGTTCGATGTGTACGTATCCTCATCCAATAGCTGTAAAAGCACATATAAAATTTATCAGATCAAATCTTGGGGATCCGGGGCTTTTTCCCGGAACTGCTGAACTTGAAAAGAGATTGTTAGTTATGCTTGGAGAATTGTTCGGAAAAAGGGATTTAGCCGGTTACATCAGCTCTGGCGGTACTGAGGGAAACATACAGGCTATAAGAGCAGCAAGAAATATGTTATGTACTTGCAGGGGTAACATAGTCGTTCCGGAATCAGCTCACTTCTCATTCCTCAAAATTAAAGATTTGCTTGGAATAGATGTGAGAAAAGCAGGGCTTGATGAAGAATATAGAGTTGATATCGGAGATGTTGAGAGGCTGGTGGATGATGAGACATTTGCCATAGTTGGAATAGCAGGAACTACCGAGCTTGGACAGGTTGATGACATAAAAGCTCTCTCAAAGCTTGCCATCGAGAACAATCTGTTCCTGCATGTGGATGCCGCTTTTGGTGGTTTTGTTCTACCATTTCTAAACAATAATGAATTTAACTTTAGAATTAAAGGTGTGTGCTCGCTTGTAGCAGACCCGCATAAGATGGGAATGGCAACAATACCCTCCGGAGCTGTGCTTTTCAGGGATAGTAAATACTTGGAGGTTTTGAGTGTTGAAACTCCCTACCTCACATCTTCAAAACAATTTACGTTAACAGGAACGAGACCCGGTACTGGAGTTGCATCAGCATACGCTGTTTTAAAACATCTTGGCTTTGAAGGTATGAAAAAAGTAGTTTTGGAGTGTATGAGAGTTACACAAATTCTTAAGGAAGAGGTTGAATCCTTAGGTCTGGAGGCAGTGATAGACCCGGTTATGAATGTTGTCTGCTTTAAGTGCAACGCCAGAAAGGTTAGAGAAGAATTGATGAAGAGGGGATGGGTCGTATCCTGTATAAGAAAGCCTGAGGCTATAAGGTGTGTTATAATGCCACATCTCACTGAAAGTGCGGCTTTAGAGTTTGTAAAAGTACTCAAAAATGTACTTCACTCTCTTTAATACGTTTCATTCTTTTTTTCTGGAGAGCATAGTATGGATACAAGATTGGGTATGCACTAACGTCAAGCTCAATGTCCTTAACTTTTACTCTAACTGGTAGAAAGGAGAACATGATCAGAAGCATAGAGTATGGAAGGAGATTTTTCATCATCACTACAACAGTTGCAAATAAGGTAAGAGCAAGTATAAGAGCAAGTGTCTTCTTTGCTGCCTCTTCCTTAGCCTCAAATATCAAAAGTTCAAATTCTGCTCCCTCTCTGTCAAGTAGCTTCCCGAAAATAGCTTTCGTCTTGAATTGTGCAAGAACGTCGTACAGCTCTGCTGGAGCTTTTACAAAAGTACTTTTACCGATCTGTGCAACTGTTATACTCTTTATTATGCCAAGTTTGAACTTAATCATTTTTGGTTTGGAATATTTCTTTGTTGTGTAGTGTATTTTCTTCCATTTAAGATATTTTTCTATCTCCTTTGCAACTTCTGCATAATCAGCATCAAGCAGAAACCTCACGTACTCCGTTAATTCGCAATCTTTCTTAACTTTTTCTCAATTGTAACAGCTTAAAATTTGACATACTATGTTTTAGATAGATTGGACAATCGAATTTAAATTCTGATAATCTGAACATTTTTTAGCAAACTTTAATTTACTTTCGAAAAATATTTATGCTAATTACCTCAGCGTGAAGAAAGAACGTTTAATGTAAAGGGGGAACAGTATGAAAAAATATGTGTTTGTATTGGCTTTAATCATCGCAGTTGTAGCTGCTGGCTGTGCTCAGCATATGAGCGCTAAGGAAATTGCAGACAAAATGTTAGAGAAGTCTAAGGAAATAAAAAGCTACGAGGCTGACATGGTTCTCAAACTTGAAATGAACGGTAGGACTACAGTTGATAGAAGTCACGTCATCTTTGAAAAACCTAATAAGATATACATGCATAATGAACATACAGGAATAGTAATGGTCTCTAACGGTAAAAAACTATGGATTTACAATGAAAAAAATAATGAATTCAGTGTAATGAATGTTACACCAGAACTAAACAAAACTCTGAGACACAAACTTCTTCAGGATTTTGTTGAATATATATTGAAAAACTACAACATGAAGTACGCTGGTGAGAAAAGCTTTGACGGTAAAAAATGCTATGTGATGAACCTGACGTCGATAAACAGCACAGGTTACAGTCCAAAACATGTCGAGATATGGGTCGACGAAGAGTACTGGATGCCGGTTAAAGAAGTTACAGTCTTTAAAAACAAGTATATGAACATGACCATGGTGTTGGAGTACAGAAACCTGAGTATAAACTGTAAAATCGATGAAAGTGTGTTCAATTTCACCCCTCCAAGGGGAGCTAAGATGATAAATTCAACCCAGCAAGCGGAAATTAAGTATAACAGCTTTGAAGAAGCACAAAAGCACGTTAACTATACCCTTATTGTGCCAAAATACACAGCTGGACTTAAACTTAAGTGCATAATTGTGCAAAAAAGTACGGTTTATGCCGAGTACGTAAATGGTAAAAATAACTCAAAAGTAGGTCTAACAATAATAGAACTTCCCAAAGCTATGTCAGCTCCACCGAATGCAAAGAATGTTAGTATAGGGGGTAAAAACGTAACTGAGTGGAGGACTGTTTTTGGCCGGGTGTTGGTATTCAAGTTCAGTAAAAACAACGTTTCTGTTATCGTAATGTCGAGCACTCTAAGCAAGGACGAACTTGTAAAAGTTGTAAATTCGATGCTTGAGTAATCAATCAAGTAAGTTACTACAAATTTTTTAATTTTTTGATTTTTGTCATTATTAACCAAAAATTATTTAAAACCTCTTAGATTCCGCCACTTATGGCTGCCGGTTTGAGTGTTGGGACTATTTTGCTCTTGCCGGTAGCCGTATTTGTAGTTGTACAGTAAATTGTTTTTATATATTGAAGGTGGTTTTATGAGAGCTGCAGATGCTATCGTCAAAGCTCTGGAGTATGAAGGCGTTGAACATATATTCGGGATACCGGGCGGTGCAATAATAGAAGTGTACGACGCCCTTTACGACTCCAGTATAGAACATATATTAACAAGGCACGAACAGGCAGCCGTTCACGCAGCGGATGGATATGCAAGAGCTAAAGGAAAAACAGGTGTCGCCTTTGCAACTTCAGGACCGGGAGCAACGAATACAGTAACAGGTATAGCTACAGCATACATGGACTCTTCACCTCTCGTTGTAATGACAGGTCAGGTTCCGAGGGCGATGATAGGCAATGATGCGTTTCAGGAAGCAGACACAACGGGAATAACCATGCCAATAACAAAACATAACTACTTGGCAACTGAGCCCAATGAAGTATTAAAAATAATCAGAGAAGCTTTTCACATTGCATCAACCGGAAGACCCGGTCCGGTACTGATAGATCTGCCAAAAGATGTTACAATTGCTGATGTGGATTTTGAATATCCGCCAAAAATAGAGTTGCCCGGCTACAAACCAAAATTAAAGGGTCATCCAAAGCAAATAAAAAAGGCTGCCGAAATTATAATGAAAAGCGAAAGACCCGTTATACTTGCTGGAGGAGGAGTTATACTATCCAATGCCAGTAACGAGCTTAGAAAGTTTGCAGAAACAATTCCAGCTTTTGTTGTAACAACTCTGATGGGAAAAGGCGCAATGCCAGAGACACATCCACTGTGTCTTGGATTCATAGGGATGCACGGTTCAAAGTATGCTAACTATACCGTTATGGAAGCAGATGTGCTGATAGCAGTTGGATGCAGATTCAGCGACAGAACTACCGGTAAAGTCTCGGAGTTCGCTCCTGATGCAAAGATAATACACATAGATGTTGACGCTGCTGAAATTGG
The DNA here is from genome assembly GCA_003978865.1 of Archaeoglobus sp. Taxonomy (GTDB): domain Archaea; phylum Halobacteriota; class Archaeoglobi; order Archaeoglobales; family Archaeoglobaceae; genus WAPX01. The sequence goes on from QNXS01000017.1 coordinate 7,097, forward strand.
AAAGAACATTAGAGTTGATGTACCGATAGTCGGAGATGCAAAACTTGTCCTTTCCGAGTTAACGAAATTCGTGGAGTACAAGCAAAGAAGAGAATGGGAAAAGAAGGTTAATGGATGGAGAGAAAAATATCCATTGAGATACAAACAGGATGATAAAACAATTAAACCCCAGTATGTGATAGAAAAAGTGTATGAGTTAAAGCCAGATGCAATAGTTGCCACAGAAGTCGGTCAAAATCAAATGTGGGCTGCACAGTATTTCAAAGTTGAGAAGCCGAGACAGTTTATATCAAGTGGTGGACTTGGAACAATGGGTTTTGGCTTTCCAGCAGCTATGGGTGCGCAGGTAGCCTTTCCGGATAAAACAGTTGTTGATATAGCTGGGGATGGAAGTTTTATGATGAACATTCAGGAACTGGCAACCTGCGTTGATTACAGAATACCGGTAAAAGTTTGCATTCTTAACAACATGTTTCTTGGGATGGTTAGGCAGTGGCAGGAGCTGTTCTACGATGAGCGCTACTCCGAAACCTGTCTCAGGTGCAAGGAAATGAGTTTTGAAAAGATAGCAGAAGGGTTTGGAGCTGTGGGAATGACAGTTGAAAAACCATCGGATGTTGAGGATGCACTGAAGCAGGCATTTGAAATAGATGATGTGCCAGTTGTTATAGATTTCAGAGTTGAGAGGCTCGAAAACGTTTATCCGATGGTTCCTGCTGGAGCCTCGCTCAGGGAGATAATTGATGAGGAATACTGAGGTGGAGTTTATGAGACACATAATAGCAGCTCTGGTTGAAAATAAACCGGGTGTTCTCGCAAGGGTTTCCTCTCTTTTCAGAAGGAGGGGTTTCAATATAGACAGTCTTGCGGTTGGAACTACGGAGAGAGAAGACATATCAAGAATGACAATAGTTGTAAGGGGGGATGACAGAACAGTTGAACAGGTAATAAAACAGCTCAACAAACTCGTGGAAGTAGTTAAAGTAAGTGATTTAAGCGAGAACAGTGTAAACAGAATTCTCGCTCTTATTAAAGTTGCCGTAAATTCGGAGAACAGGGGCGAGATAGTTCAGATAGCAAATATATTTAGAGCGAGAATTGTTGATGTTGCCAGAGACAGCATGATAATAGAAATAACAGGAGATGAGGCAAAAATAGATGCCTTCACGAACTTAATGAGGGCTTACGGTATCAAAGAGTTTGTTAAAACAGGTGTAGTTTCAATGGCAAGGGGGAGTAAAATAGTTGAAGTAAGCTCCCATTAATTTTTAAAATTTTTATATAATCTTTGACGTTTTGTGAGTATTAAAAAGTTGTTCGTTCAGACTGGAAAATGCTAAATTAATTCCACCTGTTAGAATTTGCATGAGGTACGCTGATGCTGGTGTAGATATAAAAGAGGAGGAAAAAGCTGTAAGAGCCCTTACTTCGGTTGTAAAGTATGTCAGGAGAGGAATTGGAGAACCTGTTTTGACTGGTCACTATGCAAGTGCAGTAACTTTACTTCCAATATGTGATCTCCTCGTGACAATAACAACTGATGGTGTTGGAAGCAAGATACTTGTAGCCGAGAAAATGAACAGGTTTGACACGGTAGGTATTGACTGCGTGGCTATGAATGTAAATGACTTAATTGCCGTTGGTTCTGAGCCGGTGGCAATGGTGGATTACATAGCAATCGAGAAACCAAATAAAGAAATAATGGCTGAAATTGCAAAGGGACTTGAAGAAGGGTGCAAAATTGCTAACATAACACTTGTTGGAGGTGAGACCGCAACTTTACCTGACATTGTCAGAGGTTTTGACTTGGCTGGAACAGCCATAGGTATCGCCAAAAAAGACAGTATTATAACTGGAGAAAAAATACAGCCGGGAGATGTAATTTTTGGTATCCCGAGTAGTGGAATTCACAGTAATGGCCTGACACTTGTAAGAAAGGTTCTTGAAAATGCAGGAATAGAGTATGGGGAAGAATTTAGCAGAGGAGTAAGTTACGGGGAAGAAATACTAAAACCTACAAGAATATATATTGATGTTTTGAACGTTTTGAAGGATTTTGAAGTAAAAGGTATGGTGCATATAACCGGAGGGGGACTACTAAACTTCCTCAGACTGAAAAAGCTGAAATATCTGATAGATAATCCCTTAAAGCCTCAAAAAATATTCAGAGTTATACAGGAACTTGGAAATGTTGAGGAAGACGAAATGTACAGAACATTCAACATGGGTATGGGATTTGCTCTTGTAATGGATAAGTACGAGGGGAAAAAACTGGAGAAAAGTGGATTTTTGGATGGTAGAATAGTGGGTAGAGTTGAGGAAGGAGAGGGTGTTTATGTCAAAGACCTGAAAATAAGCAGAAATCTGTAAGATTCTTTTCATCATTTTTGGTAACAGATAGCATTCTGTTGATTTCTGTTGGAAACAATCGTTCTACTTTACCGGGTGTATTTTAACTTTGAAGTTTGCAAGCTTCTCCACAACATCAAGATCTACATCTCCAAATTCTGCATTCAGTGACTTTACAGTACTTAGAAATTCGGGGTTTCTTACTATAACTGTAGAAAATCCATCTGGAGAACCAACACTGCCAACACTAACATCACTTTGAACAGACGTGAAATCCTGACAGACCTTGCATCCTGATGGAACTATATTGTTTAGATCTTTAACAGGAAAACTAATATCCGATGGATATATAATGAATTTTCCCTTCTTTATATCCATTTTCTCAATAGAAGTAACATCTATATCTCTTTTTTGCAGGAATTCCATTAGCTGGGGGTAGTAGAAGTTCTCCATACAAAAGAGTCCGATTACAAACCTTATTTTTCTTGCAAACTTACCCATCTCTGATTGAAGCTTTCTAACAGCTGAAACCACGCATGGAGTCCCCACTACAGCAATTCTTTCATTACCTTTTCCCCTTAAACCTTTCAGGGCTGAAAGCGGAAAAGCGTGACTGTACTTGGTACCGGAAGCGTTTATGACTTCTTCAACACTACTTGCAAGAAAAGCTATTGGTCTCCAATTTTCGTCTTTTGTAACAACAAGTGCGAAATCAATCATATCCCTTTCCATTGCCGAAACCAATATTTCGGTAACAGCTCCACCATCCTGACCGGAAAACCTCTTTGATTTAACAGCCAATGCTTCGATGTAGTTTCCCAGTCCATTAAGTGGAACGTAGTCCCATCTCGGACAGACCCTCACGCAAAAACCGCAATCCGTGCAATTGTTTTCCCACTCAGGAAAGTATGGGGGAGAAGAATAACTTGTTATACTTATACCTTTCACAGGACATGCTGCCACACAAGCAGCACAGTTACAGCAGATACTTTCCATTACCACTTTCCGTAAATTTTCGAAATACTTGCCCGGTAATTTTTTTGGGGGTTTACTACCTTTGCCTCTGCCCATTTTTTTTCCCATGCCTTTACCTCCTCTACCTCTTCTGCCTTTTCCCCATCTCACATTTTTTTGCTTGCATCAGGATATATAATGATTTTTCAAAATGTTTTGGATTCTTAACACCTCAACATTAATGCCTCAACTTTCACTTGACTTCCTCACCCAAGTATATCCCATCGTGTGTCCTCGTTATCACAAAGCTGACGTACTCTCCGACCCTCTTTTTAGTTCTAATGGTAACAGTTCTGCCTCTAATCACAGCAATTCCCTCATTCCTCATTCTACCGGGGATAACAACTCTTGCTCTGAACTTTTCACCCTTCTTTATCGGTGAAGGGTACTTCTTCCTCTTTTCTATGCCAAAATCCTCCGGTTTTAAAATTAGCTTTACTTCATACTCTTTTTCTAACTCTCTCAATTTTGAGTAAAACTGATGGAAACTCATGGGTTTGGTTCTGACCTTCCTGCCGTATTTATATGGTATGTATTTCTGAATTCCGAGAGGTGGCCACTTCTTTCCAGCTCCAATTTCCAAGGCAAATTTCACAATTTTCTCGATGTCTTTATCGTTATAACCCGGAACCCATACGGGAGCAATAAGCAAATCGATCTTACTTTCTGCAATTATTCTGGCGTTGTCGAGTATTCTGTTAAGCGGATACTTCACACCAGCAAGGAAGCTTGCAGTTTTTCTATCCATAGAGCTTAGAGAAAGGTTTATTCTGTCGATATAATTTTCGAGCATTTCTATTTTTTCTTCGTTGAGTAGAGAACCGTTGGTTTGCATTGAAATTACCTTAACTTCTTTTATTCTTCTCACTTCCTCGAGAAGTTCTTCCATGTATGGATAAAGTGTTGGTTCTCCCTGTCCGTCTATGTGGACTTCAATACCGTCTCCCTTAAACTCAGCAAGCTTTCTAACCCACTCTGCAAGGTAAGTGGGTTCGACAACGTAATCTGTAACTCTACTTTTACTGCACCTACCTTCATCGACACTGCAGAAGGCGCAACAGAAGTTGCATCCGGTAACTCCCCTTACCTGCAGAAGATTAGTTCCCCTGTCTATCACTCCAAAAGCCGGATTTCCAAGAAGAGGTATCCCGCTCTCTCTTGTTATTATCTCAAGATTTCTCTTTGTAATGTGACTCAATACTCTTCTTGGTTCACCCATTGAGACTATGTACTCAACATTGTACTTTCTTTCGAGTCTTCTGAAATATTTAAATGGTATTCTAACTTCTATAAAATTTTTAATTATGAAAACTTTTTCATTCGTATTTTTATCAAAGTAATCTCTCAGCAAGCACACGTTGATGGTTGAACAAAATTCTATTTCTTGTTGTCGCTACTCTGTGAAGTACATCAAAAACTGTCAGTATAGCATTACAATTCAGAGTGTCTAAATACAAAACCGACAGCAAACGTTCTCACTAAAACCTACGTATGCTTTAAGATGTTGGAATACAAGTGGGGAAAAACATGATAGAAAACATGATAAATATTCCACAAGTAAATTTAGAATTCTTAACTGAATTTTTGAGATTCTGGAGTTCTAATTTAAAATCTAAAGCAAATTATCCACCAAAATGTATTTTAATAACTTGATTCATAGTAATCACTATAACGTTGAAGAATTATCGGTGTTTGCTATGACAATAATAGACAAGCTAAAAAGTAGCGGGAGGACTTTCATTGTTGGAATTGCCGGAGACAGTGGTTCTGGAAAAACTACATTTGCAAATGCAATAAGAAGCCTTCTTGGTGGAGATATAGTTTCCAGCATAACACTGGATGACTACCACATATACGACAGAAGTACAAGAAGAAAGCTTGGAATAACACCACTCCATCCCGAAGCTAATAATTTAAATCTGATAAAAACACATTTAATGTTACTCAAAAAGGGAGAAACTATACGAAAACCTACTTACAATCATAACACTGGAACTTTCGGAGAATGGGTTGACTTCGAACCAACACCAATAATTATAGTAGAGGGATTACACACACTGTACGATGGACTCAGAAATTATCTTGATTTTAAGATATTCGTTGATCCCGCAAGGTACGTTAAGAGGAAGTGGAAAATAAACAGAGATGTAGTAGAAAGAGGCTATAAAAGAGAGGAAGTTTTGGATGAAATAATCAAGAGAGAGAGCGACTACAAAAGATACATAGATTTTCAGAAGATATACGCTGATGTTGTAATAAAAATATTCCCCACAGATTTACAGAGCTCTGAAAGAATAACTTACTTTACTGATAGAGCAGACTTGTATAAGGTTAGGTTAATACTGCGAAACCTCAAGAATTTACCGGCAGAACCGATAAAGCTGAATATAGACCTATCAGACTTCGTTAAAGCAAGTGAAAAGGATTTTGCTCTCAGTTTCTTTACCGATTACTATTATGAGAAAAAGTCAAGTTTTATAGAAATAGATGGCATGATGAACGTTGAGCTTTTCTCGTCTCTACTTGGAGCTATTAAAAAAGAGGCTGGAGGAAATGCATGGGATCTTGGAAAGTACGTTAATGCAATAGAAGTAGCGAAACTTCTTGTATGCTGGAGATTTCTTGAAATGATTAAGTACGAGCTCTCTATGATTGAAAGTATGGAGGAGGTAGGATGACTAAAATTAAGAGGCTTGTAATAAAGGATATAGAAAAATGTGTTGGTTGTGGAATGTGCATGTATGCGTGTTCAAGGAGAAAAGGTGAAGCTGGAATAGACGGCTCCGGAATTTTAGCAGTTAGCCTCAGTGGGTTTGAACGGGGTGCAACCGTAATTTTTTGCAGAGCGTGCACTGAACCGCCGTGTGCTCAAGTCTGTCCAACTGGAGCAATGAGGGCAAGAGAGGGAGGAGGGGTAATTTATCATGAAACAGAGTGCATAGGATGTGGAAACTGTATAGAAGCCTGCACAATAAATGCAATCTTCAGAAGAAGTAACGGGAAACCGGCAGTGTGCGTTCACTGTGGATACTGTGCTAACTACTGTCCGCATGGCGTTTTGGCATACGAGGAAATAGAACCGGAGGAATTTAGCAGAGTTGTAGTTTGAAGGAGGTGATTCCATGCTGACAAAAGTTCTCTATATAGATTTGTCAAGGTACAGATACAGTGTTGAGGACAGAAGAGATCTTTTCGAAGAATGGATAGGCGGAACAGGAGTTGCCGTACAGTTGCTAAAGGAGAACATGAACCCAGAGATCGATCCTTTCGATGAGGAGTCAACAATAGTATTTGCAGTGGGGCCACTTAATGCGGCATATCCCTTGGCTTCCAAAACTGTTGCCATGTTTAAAAGCCCGCTAACATTGAACATTGGCGAAAGCCATGCTGGAGGTAGAACGGCAACGTCAATAGCAAATGCTGGGTACGGCGCTATAGTAATAACTGGAAAGAGCAAAAAACCAGTTTACATAGTTGTTAACAATGACAAAGTTTACTTCAGAGATGCAAGAGTAATATGGGGTATAGAGGACTCGCTTATAGTTGCGAGGATCATAGCTGAAAACGAGAAAGGGAGGGGCACTAGAAGTGTTATGCGAATTGGAGGGGCTGGAGAAAGGCTCGTCCGATACGCTTGCGTCACAACAGAAACTTACAGGCACTTTGGAAGGCTGGGGTTGGGAGCAGTTCTTGGTTCTAAAAACGTTAAAGCACTTGTTGTAAATGGCAGGGGGAGCAGAAAGATTGTGGACAGAAAAGCATACAGGGAAGTTTACGATGAGATATTTAATCTGGCAACAGAATCGGACGCAATGAAAAAATATCACCTTCTTGGAACAGCTGTAAACGTAAAGCCACTGAACGAGAAAAAAGGTTTGCCTGTAACAAATCTTAAGTTTACAAGTTCTGAGTATGCTGAAGAGTTGAGTGGCGAGAGTTTTGCGGAAATTATAGGGAGGAGAATAGCGTGCTCTCACTGTCCAGTGGCTTGCATTCACATAGCTGCTTTGAGGTTACCCTACGAGAACGAGCCGTACTTCTACAAGACGCTGATGCTGTCCTACGATTACGAGCTGATATATGCTCTTGGTACAATGCTTGGAATGAAGAGAAAAGAGGACTTTTTGAAACTTCTTTACAGAGTCGAAGCATACGGTCTTGATGCAATGACTACCGGTGTATGTTTGGCTTGGGCAACAGAAGCCCTTGAAAAAGGTCTAATCTCGGAGAAAGACACAATAGTAAAACTTGAATTCGGAAACAGCGAGGCTTACTGTGAAGCTGTTAAGTATCTAATCCACCAGCCTAATGAATTTTACAGAATCCTTGCGCAGGGTGTGGAAAGAGCATCTGAAGTTTACGGAGGAAAAGAATTTGCTCTTGCTTTTGGTAAAAATGAAATGCCGGGCTATCACACCGGCTACGCTGCTCATATAGGTTATCTGATTGGATTGAGGCATTCCCATCTCGATAATGCCGGTTACTCTGCTGATCAGAAGATGGATTCATACCCGGAACCGGAGCAGTTAGTTGAAAAACTTATGAAAGAGGAACAGTGGAGACAAGTTCTCTCAAGTCTTGTTGTCTGCTTCTTTGCAAGAGGTGTATATAAACCTGATATAGTTTGCAGAGCACTCAGACCGGTGGGTATGGAAATCGAAGAAGATGAACTTGTTGAAAGAGGGAAGAAAATATACTTTGAAAAGCTAAGGCTCAAGAAAGCTATGGGATTCAATGCAAGAGAGCTCAGAGTGCCGGAAAGAATATTCGAGACCGAGACACCACATGGAAAGTTAAATAAAGACTATATAGAAAGAGCAATAGAATACTTTGCAGGAATTGTTGAAAATTGTTAATTTTTTTTAATTAGAAAAAATTTATTTAATAAATGTGTTTATCTCTACTGCATCAGACAAACAAAATTCATCATGTAAAATTTTTACAGCTTTTTTACCGTCATCTCTTGAGACGGCAAAGCTGATGTTGTATTCACTGCAACTCTGGCTTATCATGATTATGTTTATCCCTGCTTTTCCAAGAGCTGAAAATATCCTGCCCGCAACTCCCGGAGTTCCCGCCATAGCAGCTCCAACAGCACTAACAACAGCAACATCATCAACCTTAGAGACATTGACGTTTCCGTTCCAACTGTCAACGTCCGTAAGTGCCTTCATTGCTCTTCTGAGGTCACTTCTATCTATGACCATGGACAGATTCAGCTCGGATGAACTCTGACTTATCATTATAACATTGACACCAGCTTCTGCGAATCTTCTGAACACTTCCGCCATCACCTCCGCAAAGTCAAAGCCAGCACCGCTAACATTTACAATAGTAACCTTATCTATAAGAGTTAGTGCTTTAACTATACCTGTCGTAGTGTTGCATCTATCAGTTATAACAGTTCCGGGATTTTCAGGGTTAAAAGTATTCTTTATTCTGACGGGGATTCTTTTCTTTATTAGAGGTTCCAAAGCTCTTGGATGGAGTATTTTTGCTCCGAAGTGTGCTAATTCCATTGCTTCCTGATAGCTTATTTCCGATATGAGCTTTGCTTCAGGGACAATCTTTGGATCAGCTGTTAAAACACCATCAACTTCTTTCCACAGCCATACTTCATCTGCATCTATTGCTGCGGCTATCAGTGTTGCCGTAAGATCACTACCACCCCTTCCAAGAGTAGTTATGTTACCGTCCTCAGTTGTTCCTATAAATCCAGTAACGACGGGAGTACTTCCTCTCAATTTTATTATTGGCTCGATTCTATTCCTCACCAGCTCGTAGGAAATACTGAGAGGTTTTGCTCTACCAAAATTGGAGTTGGTGATTATACCTGCATCTCCTCCTGTCATTGCAAGAGAATCAATTCCAAGAGAAAGCAGGGCAGATGAGAATATCGGAGCTGATAGTCTCTCACCAAACGACAGAATGTAGTCTTCACTCCTCTTTGTTAACTCTCCGAGGTAGCTTATACCAAGTAGAACTTTCTCAAGTTCGTCTATTAACCTGTCTATATATTCCATAACTTTTGATCTATATGGTTCGTCAACGGCATCTTTTACAGCATCATAGTGCTTCTTGGCAAGTTCGGCAACAAACATTTTTATATATCCAGTAGATTGCTCTGTATAACATTTTTTTGCAGCATTTGTTAGCGAATCTGTTACTCCTGCCATTGCTGAAACGACCACAACCACCTCGTTGTCAGAGTACTTACTAACGAGTTTTGCACAGTGTCTGATACTTCTGCCATCTTTTACACTAGTACCACCGAACTTCATAACTATTCTCATTGTATCACCCTTGCTGAATTGCTAAACAGAGCAAAAATAAAAAGAGGTAATATAAAGGTTGCTGATTGTCAGAGCGTATCAAGGATAGGTTGCTTAAATCACAACTTTTGCTTTTGGTTGATTGAACTGAAAATAACTTCTCAAAAGGTACTTGGTAACCAAAAAAGATATATTTCGTTCAAAACATGGGGATAAATAAAGCCCGGGTAGCTCAGCTCGGGAGAGCGTGCGGCTGAAGACCGCATGGTCGCCGGTTCAAATCCGGCTCCGGGCATTTTTTCGTTTTAATCCGTTATAGCTTCTCTCTCCAGTATCGAGATAAGTTCTCAGCAAATTGTACAGCTTTAAATTGGTTATCCTCCTAACCTCAAATCCTGCTTTTTCAACTTCCTCTACGCAACTCTTCCTTCTCCTTCCTCAACAACTTCTCTCCATACAGCTTCAGGAATTAGAACTTGAAAATGCTTTAGAATA
>QNXS01000094.1 GCA_003978865.1 Archaeoglobus sp.
CTATGTTCAAATGCCATTTGTTTTCAGCGAGGTTTTCATGGTTTACCTGAAAGCAATTACTGATAGGAAGAGCTACGAGCTGAAGAAGAGTCCAGAATATTTAATTTAATATTTACTTGAAGAACGTAGAAAGACAGATATAAAACATAGAACAAAACTTAATCTAAAGAAATTAACGTACAATAAAAGTAATCAAGCTGGAGAGCTTGCAGAAGAGATTGCACTACGATTTCGCCTGTTAAAGAATTGTTCTCTTGACATAGATTTATATAAATTCTATAGAAAATAAATAAAAAATAAAAAGTTATTCAGAAATCAGAATAGTTAGATGAAGAAAACCTGATATCAGATATTAAACATTAGCTATTAAACACCATAGAGTTTGTAGCATGTTCTACAAAAAATTGGAGGAGGGTTTGCTGCAAGAACATTATCTATTTCAGACAATTTTCTTATAGCTGTAAAAGGACTTGAATACATTAGTAGATCTATAGCCTTATTGTATGCTGAAATTCTCTTTCTAAAAATGTTAGCAAATTCCTCGTATCTTTTCCATGCTTTTAAATCCTGAAACTTCCCAAAATTTGGTTTCGGGACTTCTACTTTTTTACCGAAAAACACACGTTCTATCCTGTCAAAAGGCAGACACATGTAGATGCACGGATATAATTCGCAATCACATGAAACTGCCACACTGATGTGGGGATTAGCCTCGCAAACAGCCTGTTCTTCAAGTTTTAATGGATAAGCCTTTGCATTCATACCAAGCTTTCTTGCCAGAGTTAATGCTTCTTCAACAACTTTACTTGCTTTTGAAGATTCTGGTTTTTCAAAGAGCCTTAGTTTTTCAGTAATTTCATCAAACGTGTAGTCAAGGTTGGTAAACACCACGTAATCTGCTATATCAGCAACTATTCTGACAAAGTCCACGCATTCACTCCAGTTTTCAGTTGTAAGCATGTAACTTGCACCCACTCTTATCTTGCAGTCAGTCTCGAATTTTATCTCCGAAACCGCCCTCATTCCATCAAGAACTCTATCAAAATTCACTCCCCTTATTACGTTGTGCGATTCCACGCCACCAAAAGAAACAAGCAAGTAGTCCGTTAATTCTGCAACTTTATTGGAGTATTTTCTCAATTTCCTTCCGTTTGTCGTAAATCCGGTTTTCGCCCTCCTCCTTGCAACTTCGAGCATATCAAAAAACCTATCGTGATTGAGAGGTTCCCCCCATCCCTGAAGATAAACTATTTCAAAATCCGAAAACTTACGGGATAGGCTTAAAAAATCGTTAAAATTCATTTTTCCACTAAACTTGTACTTTCTGTGAGGGCAAACTAAGCAATTCTCACTGCAATCTCTTGTCACTTCAATCTGAATGTATTTTTTAGATCTCATTTTCATCTTATCCTTTTAACGTGAAAAATAAAAACGTACTAAGTAGTGCGCCGGCCGGGATTTGAACCCGGGGCAGGGGCGTGGCAGGCCCCTGTGTTAGCCAGGCTACACCACCGGCGCTTTTAAACACCATCTGCATCCTGCTATATAATCGTTGTGCTATTACATGTTAAAACTTAAAATTAAGGTTAATATATAAAAATTTAAAGAACTCTCATTACAGATTCCATCACAATTCCCTTATCTGACAGATCATATCTGAGAATTATCTTAGGTACTATTGCCCTCTTGAGCTTTATAAACTTTAACCTTCTCTGAACTTCATTTTCAGCTTCCCTTATTGTCATCTCCATAACCGCATCAGCAAGATGCTTTACAGTAGTTTCAATTTTTGAATCAAGCATGCCTCTTGTCATGACCAACAGAAAGACTGATCTGTCTCTCTTTGCATAATGGGAGAAATCTTCCACAAGCTGTATTACGTCTCCACTTGAGTAGTGAAGAAAGAAGTAGGTAAGATTATTCACAACCACCCTGTCAAAGTTTTTAGTGTTGAGGATGTTTCTGAAAGCATTGAATGGATCGTATCTTTTTTTTAGGCATTCCTTTATCTTCGCAGGTGTAAATACTCTACCAGAAACAAAATCGAGAAACTCCACATTGGTTCTGATTTTTTCTGCATCTTTACCAGCCATTTCTGTTAAATATTTAAGTATATACTCTGCAGGATCATCTGTTGTTACGTAGAGAACACTTTCATTAGCTCTTGCTCCTTCTATTGTGAAGTGATAGCTGAGTATATCTCCCCCAGCTCCCGGATCTTCAAGAACTAAAACGACACTGCTTTCCGGAATGCCACCTCTGAGCTGGCCATCAATCGTAACAACACCTGTTTTAAAACACCTCATGGTAGTCAAGCATAATCTCACGCAACTTATAAATCCTTTACCAAATTATATGCACAACATGATCAAGTTTGATGAAAGGGGGCTCGTACCTGTAGTTGTACAGGATGTGGAGACGAAGGAAGTTCTGATGCTTGCTTATGCTAACAAAGATGCTTTAAAAAAGACTATCGAAACAGGTTACGCTCATTACTGGAGTAGAAGCAGGAAAAAGCTCTGGAAAAAGGGGGAAACTTCAGGAAATCTGCAGGAGATAGTGGAAGTAAAGATAGATTGCGATTGCGATGCAGTTCTTTACATTGTTAAACAAAGGGGGAATGCCTGCCACACAGGTAACTACAGCTGTTTTTTCAGGGAGTTTGACTGGAACTGTGAGAAGATGTAAAGTTGGTGGTAGTATGAAGTATGTTGTTGACACAAGCGTGCTTGTGGACGGTAGGATATCACAGATGCTTGAGAGGGGGGAGTTTGAAGATGGTAGTATTGTAATAATTCCTGAGGCTGCAATTGCAGAACTTGAAGCACAGGCTAACAGAGGTAAGCTTACAGGCATTCAGGGACTCGAAGAAATTGCAAGAGTGAGAGAACTATGTAGAACAAAGGGAATATCTCTTCTTTTTCTCGGTGAAAGACCAAATCCAGAGCAAATAAGACTGGCAAGAACAGGGGAGATAGATGCCATGATAAGAAAAGTTGCAGAGGAGGAGGATGCAACCTTAATTACAAGTGACAGAGTTCAGTATACGGTAGCCCTTGCCAAGGGAATAAAGGCAGTTTATGTTAGGCAGGAAAGAATAAAACCAGAGGATACAATAATAATGGGTTTTTTCACAGATGATACTGTGAGCGTACACCTAAGAGAGGGCGTAAAACCCTACGCCAAGAAGGGTAAAATCGGAAATTTAGAATTTGAGGAAATAGGAGACAAACCTATAACCTTACACGATTTGCAGGAAATAGCTCATGAAATTCTTGAAGCTGCTAGGCAGGATGAAGACAGTACAATAGAGATTGAGAGAGAAGGTGTTACCGTTGTACAGCTTAGGGAGTTGAGAATCGCCATAGCTGAGAGACCATTCTCGGATAGAATGGAAATAACTGCTGTAAGACCGGTCGTAAAGCTAAGTATAGAGGACTACAATATAAGTGAAGAGCTAAAGATGAGATTTGTGGAGAAGCAGAGAGGAATTCTGATTGCTGGGCCTCCGGGAGCTGGAAAGTCGACTTTTGCTGCAAGTGTTGCCAACTACCTGATGGATAAGGGGTATATAGTGAAAACAATGGAAAGTCCAAGAGATCTGATGGTTAGAGACGAGATAACACAGTATGCTCCACTTGAAGGGGATATGAAGCTGACAGCCGATATACTGCTACTTGTAAGACCGGATTACACCATTTACGATGAGGTTAGAAAAGCATCTGATTTTCAGGTGTTCGCAGATATGCGTTTGGCGGGAGTTGGTATGATCGGTGTCACTCATGCCAACAAAGCAATAGATGCTATTCAGAGAATGATCGGCAGAGTTGAACTTGGAGTTATACCTCAGGTTGTTGACACAGTCGTATTCATAAATGCTGGAAGAGTTGAGCGCGTTTATGAACTTAGATTTACAGTAAAAGTACCTCATGGCATGTTTGAGACTGACCTTGCACGACCTGTAATAGAAGTTGTTGATTTTGAGAGCAAGGAAGTTGAGTATGAAATCTACACTTACGGTGAACAGGTAGTTGTAATGCCCGTAAAAATGGACGCAGAGAAAAGAGAAAAGGTAAAAAAGAGAGTGGAGAAAGTTGTGAGTTCTTACGTTTCAAACTACGAAGTTGACGTGTTGAGTGATAATAGAGCTGTAGTTAAACTCCCTCCCGATGAAATACCATCTTTTCTCGGAAAGAAAGGTAGAAGAATAAAGAAAATTGAAGATATGCTCAAGATAGGTATAGACGTTCAGCCAATGGAGGAGAAAGTTCCAGTAAGGGTGGATGAAAGTAAAAAACACTGGATTTTGCACGTGGATGGGCTTGAAGGTAGAAGAGTGAGTGTTTATGCAGGAAATGAATACCTATTCACAGCTTCAGTTGGAAGAAAGGGCGTAATAAAAGTAAGAAAAGACAGAGAAGCCGGAAAAACAATAAAAACCGCCCTCGAAAAAGGGGAAAAAATATATGTGAGATACTAATTTTTTAAAAATTTTAAAAAAATGAATCAAGCGTCATATTTCTTTTTGTTTTATCTTTCTTTGCATCTTTTCTTTTTACTTCGTCTTTATTGACCTCATCTTCAATTTTTATCTCTTTGTTCACACTTTTTTTCACACTCTTTTCTGCTTTTCTCCCAAACTTTTCGAGGAAACCTTCGTCTTCAACTCTGTGTAAGCCTTTCTTCTTTATGTATTCGTATATCTCGTTTGCCTTTTTATCCCCAACAAGAAATTTAAGGTCGTCCACTTCAAAATCGTAGAAAGCGGCTATGCTTGCAGCAACATCAATACTGCGGTTTAGCAGAAGTTTTATTACTGGTAACATCTCAACAGCTTTTTTTCTTGACATATGGCTATATTTACCGATCTTTGATAGAATGCTTTTTAGTCTCTCCCGCCTACTTTTGGTTTGAAACAACATTTTCCATACACTCGGTCTAACATAGCGGGTGAAACCTTTTTTTGGCTCATCTTTTACCTGCTGAACTCCACATGACATCAGATACATTGCATACTTCCAGAGTCTGTAATACTGTCTTCTCCTCACTCTCCCAAGAAATATATCAGCTTTAGAAATGTATTCATAGGCATCTTCGAGTTCCTTTCCACTGTATTCAAGGGGAGCGTTCTCATCTATCCACATTATAAAGTCTTCTGGGGATTCATCAAGCAACAGTACATCCCCGTAAGCTGGAATTTTTGTTTTGAATATTTTTTGCATAACCCTGAACACATCGGTCTCTCTCACTCTCTTGGCAGTTACTACATCCGCTTCTTTCAATTCTTTTTTACCCTCAGCAACAGCTTGAAGATCATTTATCGCTGCTCTCAAATCTCCTCCTGCATTGGTTGCTATTATCTCTAAGGCTCTTCTATCTGCTTTTATTCCTTCCCTTGAGCATATTTTTTCAATAACCGCAACAATTCTTCTCCTATCTATTCTTTTGAAATTTATGATTTCACACAAACTCCTGAGTTCTGCAGAAAGGTTGTACGGATCGTTTGCTGTTAGTATTATTGGCTGTTTCGGTTTCTTTTTCAGCAGTTTTATAAGTGCACTTTCTCCTCCGGAATCCTCTTTTTTGCTGATATTGTCAACTTCATCAAGTATTATGAGTTTGAGCTTTCTTTCTTTTGTGGAGTAAAATTCTCCCTCACCACTTATAGTTTCACTGAAAGCACTTTCTCCAACAATCCTGTTTATAATCTGCCAGTTTCTCTGATCGCTTGCATTCAGCTCAACAACTTCCCATCCAAAGCTTCCAGCTAACGCATGAGCAATAGAGGTTTTACCGACACCCGGAGGTCCCGCCAAAAGTAGAGGTTTTTGGCGTTCACCTTTTTCCCACTTTCTTGCCCATTGTTTGATTTTTTCTACTACCTTACTTGGAGCCACAACTTCTTCAAGTTTTTTTGGTCTGTACTTTTCAACCCACAGTTCACTCGAAAGCATAATTGAAAAAAGTTTGTTTTTAGAGTTTTTAGTCTTTTGTTTTCTTTGACTCACTCCCAGCAGAAACCTGATAAAAGTTAAAAAATGAACGTTTAAATTACTTCATGCTGTGGAAATTTAGGGCTGTAAATAATAGGATTGCAAAGAGAAGGTACTACATGTACTCATCTTTACTTATACTGCTTCTGATTGCTGGATTTTTTTATAGAGTTGAGACCGGAACGCGTGTTGGAAAAGCGATGATATTATTTGCTATAGGAATTATGTTTATATTTCTGTACACGGTGATCGCACTTGGCAGGGAGAGATACTACTACATGGATGAAGAGGAGATAGTTTACAAACCTTTAAAAACTAAAATTAAGGATATCAGTGGGTTTGAAGTTGATAAGAACAACAAGTTGATACGGTTAAATCTCAGGAAAAAAAGCATTTTTTCTGTAAAAACCCTATACTTCGATAATATTGAAGATCTAAGAGAGGCTGAGTACTTTTTGAAAAGGTACACGGGGTGATACCTTGCAGGTGAGTGTTGTTGGTGCTGGAAGTGCAGATGATGAGCTGGAAAAAATAGCTGAAAAGATTGGAGAACTCTTGGCTGAGAAGGGGTGTATTGTAATTAATGGTGGATTGGGAGGTGTCATGGAGGCAGTTTCAAGAGGAGCAAGGAGAAAGGGTGGCATCGTTGTGGGAATACTTCCAGACATGTCTGCAGGGAACAAACATCTAAGCATAAAAATAAAAACAAACATGGGACACGCCAGAAACATTATAGTAGCTCAATCGGGAGACGTTGTGATCTCGGTAGGTGGAGGATACGGAACAATTACCGAAATTGCAATAGCACTGAAAACTGGAAAAAAAGTTATAGCAGTAAAGCCTCCAGTTACGCTTCCCGGAATGTACGTTGCGAAGTCTGCTGAGGAGGCAGTTAATATGGCTTTATCTACTTTATCTAATTGAGGTGTTAAGATATGATCAAGGAAATAGTTGTGGAACTCGATGTTAACGGGATTGCAGACATAACAAAAGAAGTGGAAGAATTCGTAAAGAATTGCGGGTTAAACGAGGGGGCTGTGTTGGTTTTTAACGTAGGCTCTACTGGAGCTATAACTACGATAGAGTACGAGCCGGGACTTAAGAAGGACTTTCCTAGGATAATGGAAAAAATTGCTCCCTACGGAGATAACTATGAACATCACAAAACATGGGGTGATGATAATGGTTCAAGCCATGTAAAAGCGGCAATAATCGGTCCGAGTATTGTTGTTCCGTTTAGAAATGGTAAACTTTTACTCGGGACTTGGCAGCAAATTGTCGTTGTAAACTTTGACACAAAAAGGAGAAACAGAAAAGTAATTCTACAGATTTTAAAAAGTATTTAATTTACAGTTCAAACTCAGTTCAAACTTAATTCTAAAATAGCGCACCAATAACAAATCCAGCTAAACCAAATGAGAGAGCTACGAGTGTTTCCTTTCTCAATCTTCTTATTGTTTTCTTTGCTATATTTTCTTTAATTTTTAGAAGATTTAATGAACTGTGAACAAGTATGATGTCCGTTATTGTTACTGGTATTACATAACCGGGGTTCATAAACTTTCTGTAAGCAATTGGGGGTATAAAACTCATTGCAATTGCTATCAGAAACAGTACTGCCGATAATTTTGCAGCTGTGTTTATACCAAACAATCTTGCAACGGTTCTAACGTTCCTAAGTGCATCCCCTTCAACATCTTCTATTCCTTTCATCACTTCTCTTCCGACACCTGAGAGAAAAGCTATCACCGCCAGCATTACAACTGGTCCCGATATTGTATCTACTGCCACAACACTTCCGAAAAGAAAGGGAACAGCCATAGAGAATGCTATGTAGATATTTCCAGCAAAACCGAACTCCTTAAGTTTTAAATCGTACAGATATCCAAGAGCAGATACAACAAAAGCAAATATAAACGCATCAAAGCTTATTAAATATGCTAAAATTAATCCACACGGTAACAGTGCGATGCTCAGAGATAGCGCAAAGTTTCTTGAAATTTCACCTCTGACAATAGGCCTATCAAATCTTTCGTTTGCTATATCTACCTTGTAATCCACATAATCGTTTAAGGCAAATCCAGATGCTTGCAGGGAAATTGCTGCAAGCATACCAAGAACAGCTTTATCAAAAGGAAAATTATGACCGGAGGATACAACTATACCTGAGATAACACCAAAAGCATACATTATTCCGTGTTCAAGCCGGCAAAGATCCCAGATTGATTTCAGTTTCATTATTCCGGCACCGTTTCAAGGAATTTTTCCACACCTTTCTCGTATATGACGTTACCCACAACTACTGCATCTGCATATTCAAGCATAGTTTTTGATTTCTCCCTGCTGTCAATACCACCACCATAAATCAGCGGGGATTTAGTCAATCTTCTCTTTACTTCTCTTATCACATCCGGTTCTCCAAAAGTTCCACTGTATTCAATGTATATAACATCCATTCCAAATATTCTTTCTCCGGCAATAGCGTAGGAGGCGACAAGTTCTGGAGAGATGTTGCATATCGATTTCGTAACTTTTGCAACAGCGGAATTTGGGTTAAGTACTATGTATCCTTCAAAAACAACATCATCGAGCATTGAAAAAAATTTATCGTTATTGAGGTTCATTTTTATCCATTTGGCATGCTTCCCGGTTATCCATTCCCCATCCTTAGCATTCAGAACTGAGGGAACAAATATGTAATCCGCTTCATAGAATACTGCCTCTGGTGAGGACGGTTCAAGTATTGTTGGTAATCCATAATCTTTTACAGTTTTGAATAACTTTACCGCCTTTTCGAGTGTAACGTTCTGGGTTCCAGAAATCATGACAGCATCCGTACCGCTTTCTGCAACCGCTTTTACGAGGTATTCAGGATTTGGCTTGTCAGGATCGAGTTTTGTTATATGTCTCCACTTCCTCAGTTCTCTTAGCCCTTTTTTGATTTTTCCTGAGTTTGCAGACATGTAGCCGGGTTTCTTAGCAATAAATTGAAAAGGATTTCGGTGTTTGGTTGCAAATTAAATGTAAATTGTAAATTAAAGAAATTAAAGAACAAAAACAGCTGCAGCAACAACGGTTGTGTATCCTTCTCCAACTTCAGCCACTGCTGTAGCATTCATAGTACTTGCAGGTTCAACACCAAAAGCAGTTCTCAGCATGTATGCAGCCATGTTTTCCGCATATCTTCCGGGATCTTCTCCACTGCATACTCCATGGTACTCTGCTAAATACCCATGAACTGCCGGATCTGAGGGTATTGCAGCTCCAACACTTGCAAAAATTCTTTCTCCAGTTCTGTTGCTTGAGTGTTTTGCCATAACACAGAAAACTATCTGACCGGGAAAAATCTCTTTTAGTCCATCTTCTCTACTTATCAACTCACATCCCGGCGGATATATACTACTTACGGGAACTAAGTTAAATCTCTCTATCCCGGCATCTCTCAAAGCCAATTCAAAGCTAACGAGTTCATCTTCATGACAACCACTACCACATGTAAAGAATACTTTCTTTGGAATCAATTTCAATTGCTCTATACCGGATACAGCTTTGCAGCACTCCTGAATTTGAGTTTCCTCCATTGTTCAACCCTCCTTGCATTTGTTTATTAAGTTTTGTACAGGCGTTATCAAGCTTGTAGCAATATTTTAATCTTAGCATCACTGAGCTACAATTTTAACTGTTATACCGTTAACAGTAAATAATTGAATAAAGAAAAGAAAAACAGTTAAAAGTTTTGAAGATGTATTTTATCCATGCCAGACAGGGGTAGAATAGTTGTTGACAGATTTAAATGTGCTTACTGCGGGGCATGCGTTTCAGTTTGCAAGAACAACGCTAACGAACTTGTGGAAACGTTTCTAACAATAGATGACAGCAAATGCAACTGCTGCATGCTCTGCGTCAAAGTTTGCCCAATGGGTGCTTTAAGTGTTAAAAGCTGAAGAGGTGACTTGAATGTCTGAATACGATGTTGTCGTTGTCGGTGCGGGACCCGGTGGAAGTACCGCTGCCAAGAGTTGCGCTGAAGAAGGATTAAACGTTCTGATAGTGGAAAAAAGGCAGGAAATTGGCGCTCCTGTGAGATGTGCAGAAGGTGTCAGCAAATCTGAGTTAGCATCTCTCGTTGAAATAAAGAAAAGATGGATAGCAGCAGAGGTCGCAGGAGCAAAAGTGTACTCACCGGATAATACGGTAATAACTCTTTCAGCCGAGCAGGCTGGAAATGAAGTTGGGTATATCCTCGAAAGAAAAATCTTTGACAGATGGTTGGCAAAGCAAGCAGCGAAGGCTGGAGCTGATATACTTGTTAAAACAGCAGCTATTGGAATTGAAAAAGATGGAGAAGCTCTCAAGATAAAACTTAGGAGGGCTGGAGAATTCTTTGATGTTACTGCAAAAATTGTGATAGGTGCTGATGGTGTTGAGAGCAGGGTCGGAAAGTGGATGGGCATAGACACAACTCTAAAACTTAATGAAATAGAGAGCTGTGTTCAGTACCTAATGACCGGACTCGATGAAAAGTACGACATGGATTACTGTCATTTTTGGCTTGGGCACAGCAGATGTCCGGGGGGCTACATTTGGCTTTTCCCCAAGGGTAATGGTTCTGCGAACTTCGGTATAGGCGTTATGCCATCCATGGCAAAAGAGACGGCAAAGTACTATCTCGACAGGTTTTTGGAGGCTGAAGGTATTGGCATGTCAAAAGTTGTGGAGGTTGTTGCAGGAGGTGTCCCCGTTAGTCCGATGGAGAAAATTTCTACAGAGAGATGTTTGCTTGTGGGGGATGCAGCAAGACACGCTGACCCAATAACGGGCGGCGGAATAATAAATGCCATGAGGGGCGGAAAAATTGCGGGAAAGGTTGCTGCTGAGGCTGTGAGAAAAAACGATTTTTCTGCCAGATTTCTGAGCAGGTACGACAAATTATGTAAAGAAGACTTTGGAAAAACTTTGGAAAGGAATAAGATTTTACAGAAAAAAATATTAAAAATGAAGGATGAAACTTTAAATAATCTGGCAAAGAGTCTCGAGGGATATAGAATGGAGGATATGAGCGTAACGGGTATAGTAAAGGAGCTAATAAAGAGAAATCCAAAGATATTCTGGGATCTAAAGTCTTTATTCCTGTAGTTACTTTGTTTTCTCTTTTTTGGTAATATACTTGAAATGCTTGAAGAAAGCCAAATTTTTTATACCGTTTCCAGTATTCGTACTCTTCAAATAAATCACTAAAAATAGTTATGAACGGTGATAACGTGCCGTACAAGAAGTGGGAAACATTTGGGGATATAATAAAAAAGATTGCTGAAAAGTACCCAGAAAATCCGGCAATAATCACTGAAAATTGCACTATGAGTTATAAAGAGTTGTACGAGAAGGCGATTAAAGTTGCTCATGGACTTTACAGACTTGGTATTAGAAAAGGAGACAAAGTTAGCCTGTGGATGCAAAATTTCCCAGAGTGGGTTGTTTGTTGGTGGGCAGTCCCAATGCTTGGAGCAACTCTTGTCCCAGTTGATCACTGGTACAAAACCGTTGAAGCAGAGCACATAATAGGACATTCAGATTCTGTAGCAATTATAACCTACGAAACAATGGGCAAGTGGAGATTCACAGATATGATAAACGAGGTAAGAGACAAAACCAAGCTTGAACACATTATAGTTGCGGGCGAAAATCCGGAAGAAGATGTAGAGAAAGTTGGAGGCATAAGTTTTGATGAACTGTTAAAATTAGGAGAAGGGTGGGAGAAAGATTCGGGATTTATCGAGGAGATGAGAAAGGTTACGCCTGACGATGTATCACTGATTCTCTACACATCTGGGACTACCGGAGTTCCAAAAGGTGTGATGTTGTGCCAGCATCAGATAATAAAGAACGCTTACGATCAAGGTGAAAACATGAGAGTTACTGATAGAGATAGGCTTCTTGTTCCCGTTCCCTTTACACACTGTTTTGGATGTGTAATGTCAATAACACTAATGGCTAACTTTGGAGGAGCTGTAGTTCCACTGATTGTGTTTAATGAGGAGGAGGCGCTAAGAAAAATAGAGAAACACGGCTGTACAATGATTCATGGCACTCCAACAATGTTTCTCAGAGAGTTGAGGGTGCTTAGAGATAGTAAATACGATACAAGTTCACTCAGAACGGGAATAATGGCTGGAGCTCCATGCCCAGAAGATCTAATGACAGCGACTCTAAAAGAGATGAGCGTTAATTTGTGTATAACTTACGGCTTGACTGAAGCCTCTCCGGGAATAACTATGACAAGCCTTGATGACAGCATAGAGGATAGAGTAAAAACTGTTGGTAAACCCTTGCCAGATATAGAAGTCAGAATAGTTGATGATAACGGAAAAGATGTACCAAGAGGTCAGGTCGGTGAGATAATCTGCAGAGGTTACAATGTGATGAAGGGTTACTACAAGATGCCGGAGAAAACAGCTGAGACTATAAAAGATGGATGGCTGTACTCTGGAGATCTTGGAATAATGGATGAAAGAGGTTATATAATTTTTAAAGGAAGAAAGAAAGAGCTTATAATAGTTGGAGGATTTAACGTTTATCCACTTGACTTGGAACAGTATCTGAGGAACTTTGAAAAAGTTCAGGATGTAGCTATAGTTGGAGTACATGATGAAGATCTTGGAGAGGTTGTTGCAGCAGCAGTAATACCGAGAGATGGCGTAAATCTCGATCCAGTGGAGATCGTAGATTACTGCTACGGAAAAATTGCGAGCGCAAAAGTGCCAAGATACGTTTATGTAACAAATTCGTTTCCTGTTAGCGGAAGGGGAAAAGTACAGAAATTCAGATTAGTTAAAGAGCTGGAAGAGCTAATAGATGCGGGAAGATTGAAAAAAATCAAGCCATCCTCTCTAAATACGTGATTGATCTTTCTGTATTTTTATTTAATGTTTTAAAACTTATATTCTGGTTATAAAATTTATAAAATTTAATTTAAGATAGATATTTAAGGTAGATAATTGTCGAAATAATCTTTGTCATAATCTTCGATTAACCCGGAGTCGCAGAAGAGGGATAGCTTTTCTTCAATTGGTATTTTTGTTATGATCTTCAAACCATACTTCTTTGCCAACAAATCCGCACCTTTACCAAATCTGGCAATTCTTCCACATTCAGGGCACTGATAGTAACTCATATTTTCAACTATACCAATAACTTCTGTGTTCATAGTCCTTGCCATGTTTATAGCTCTTTCAACTATCTGTGCTGTTAGATCGTGGGGGGTTGCAACCATTATCACGCCATCAAGCGGTATCTCCTGCATAACAGTTATCGGTACATCCCCAGTACCAGGAGGCATATCTATTATAAAGTAATCTAATCTTCCCCAAGAAACGTACGCCAAGTAATCCCTAAGAACTTTTGAAATCATAGGTCCTCTCCAGATAACAGCTATTCCTTCTGGAGTCATGAACTGAATGGACATTATTCTTATTGCATACTTTGTACTCAGTACAGGATCTATTCCATCTATGCTTGAAAGCGGTTTCTTTCTTTCAATCCCGAAAAGCTTGGGTATTGATGGACCAAGAAAGTCTGCATCGAGCAAACCAACCAAGTAACCCTTCTTTGCAAGGTGAACTGCAAGTAAGGCTGCTACAGTTGACTTGCCAACACCGCCCTTTCCACTCATTACTGCTATCTTTCTCTTTATATGTCCCATTTTATTGCTAATTATTGCTTCAAGTTCATTTGTTTCTCCCATATCTGGAAAAATTTCATTACTGTTTTTAACTCTTGGCTCTGATTTAAATTTTCTTTAAAGAACTGAACGATGGATAACTCGTCAATTTTTGCCTTCTCCCTTCTGTTTTTACATTTCCGTTCAGTATTGCTTTTAAAATTGTGCCGGAGTCTATATACCTGTCAAAACACTCCACAACTGTAATTCCAGCTCCAACCTCTCCTGCATTATGAGCGTCACTTCCCGCAATACCGGGTTTTCCATAAGCTTTTGCAAGTAAGGATGCTAAATAGTTGCAGATTCCAACAACGTACTTGGAGTTGAATACTTCTACTGCATCCACTTTCCTGATTATCCAGAATTTTAAGAGACCATGCCTGTAAAACTGAAAGGGATGGGCAACTGCAGTTACACCCCCCAACTCTTTGACTATGAATGCTGTCTCCTCCATACTCATACCGGGATCAACATCCTTTTTTATTCCATAAGCAAGCAGGTGACCGTTGAGCGTTGAAATTTCAATTCCCGGAACGATGATTAAACTGAGATTTTCTTCTTCAACAAACTCTATGGCTTCAAGAGAACCATCAACTGTATCGTGATCGGTTATTGCCAGAGCATTGAGGTTATATCTTAGAGCAGACTTAACGACTTCTTTAACACTACTTTTCCCATCTTTACTGTGATTTGTATGAACGTGCATGTCCGCTCTAATTATGGCCATGAAGTATATTGGGGGGCACACTTAAAAGCTTGACAGTAAAACTTCACAGTATGAAAATAACGCCAGTGTGTCCGGCCTGTCTTATAAACAGAGCTCGTATAGAAGCCGAAATGGTAACAGAAGATAAGGAAGTTGTATATAAAGCGGTTGAAGAAGCTTTAAAGGTACTTTCAAGGAGGTTTCCAGAAAGAGGAATAAATGCCATAATAGCAACAGAAATGCACAGAAAAGTTTACGAGATAATAGGATGTGATGATCCATATGCAGAAGTTAAAAGGAGTGCAAACGAGTTGGTCATGAAACACCTCCCCGAAATCAAGGCAATTTTTGAAAAAGAAGGCAGATTTAACAGATTTAAAGCATCGGTAATAGCTTCGATAATCGGTAACACGTTTGATTATGGTGTTATGGGACATGAAGTCAGCAGAGACTTTATGAGCTATTTCTCTGAATCGTTCATGAAAGGTTTGAAAATAGACGACACAGATAAAATAAGAGAGCTTTGCAGAGGAAAAGTTGTTTACTTAACTGACAATGCCGGTGAAATAGTTCTTGATACCTTACTTATGAAAGAAATAAAGAAGATCTGCGAGAGACTGACAGTTGTTGTCAGGGGGAGACCAATTCTAAGCGATGCCACGATTGAAGATGCCAAGTTGTGTGGAGTTGATAGAATTGCAGATGAAATTCTGACAAATGGAAAGGGAGCTATAGGTATAATCCCAGAAGAACTTCCCGATATTACTATGGAAAGAATTGAAAGTGCAGATATTATTGTAGCTAAAGGGATGGCAAACTACGAATGTCTCTCAGATTCAGATTACAGTAACGTTGCCTTCCTTCTAACTGCAAAGTGTAAACCGGTAGCAGAGGATATAGGTGTTGACGTTGGAGATATGGTAGCAATGTTGAAGGGATAAAAGGCAAAAGGTAAATTCAGAGGGCGACAGATTCAAATATGGTGTTTGAGACATCAAGGGAAAGAGCTTTAATTGAACTATTTGGAGCTCTTGAGGGTAGGTATGGACCTAATTATGAATGTAAATACTATCCCTGCCATTTTGAGGGGCAGGATTGTTCTCTCTGTTTCTGCCCGTTTTATCCATGTTTTATATATGATCTTGGTTACATAAAAAAGACAACTAAGGGCTACGTATGGAACTGCAAAGAATGTAACTGGATTCATGAAAAGGATGTAGTTGAAGAAGTTCTCTCTGAGCTCAGCAGTTACTCGAGACAGCAGCTCGTGGAGGAAGGATGGTTATTTTTTAACAGAATTGTTCAGAAACTGTACTATGGCAGGGAGCTGGGAAAATTCATAGGAAATGCTTACAGTTTAATTGGTTGTATGGAGGGCAAAGAGTGCGAGGAGATAGAAGACATAAGATTTCTTGCAGTAAGGCTTGAAAACTTCGAAATATCTGACGTTGAAGAGATGACACGTCTGCAGGAGTTCCCGGAGGGCGTAATTTTAATACCACTGCTTGATGGTGACTATCTTTTTGGATTTAAACTGGAAAATAATGAAGTTAAAGGAATTAAGTGCAGACTTTTTTAATTTTTATCGGAATTTGCTAAGTATGCTAAGTAAACAGTATCAATTCCGTCATGGTCAAGAATTTAATGAATTAATTTGATAATTTGATGCTTTTGCTACTTTTGCTATTTTTTCAAAAACGTCTGTCTTTTTTGTTTTAACGTCGATAACCAGTATAGGCTCAAGTAGAGAAATAACGTCCTCAGTTACAACCTTCCATGGATCCTTAATACTGGATAGGGCTAATATTGCTCTTTTGTAACTACTTCCGCTGAATATCGCTGCCTTTCCCGGTGTAACAACTACAACCAAATCTACTTCGAGGGCTTTTGCTGTCGGTGCTGCACTGTTGTTGTAAGATTCAACTACAAAAAATTCGTGCCTATCTTTCAGGTAATCTAAGCATTTATCTGCATATTTCCTTGAATTTAGTATGAGTTTTTCAGAGTTTTTAGCATCCACTGGCTCAGCTTTAACGATGTTCAGGAGTTTTCTGAGTTCACCTTTCAAAGACGCTATCGCTCTTTCTATATTCGATGGAACATAGTAATGCTTGGTTCTCTCCAAATCTGAAATCCTAATTACCGATATCTGGTTTGAATAGGGGGAATATACGCTAACTTTCCAACCGACTTTTTCCGGATCTGGAGGCAGGAGTAATGATACAACAGGCCCCTCATACTCGATTGGATCGGAACTCTTTGCAGCTATATGCAACTTAAACATATCTTCGCCAATAAGAATTCCGGCTTCAATGCTTTTTACAATGTACTTATACTGATACCATCCACTTATACCGCTAATAGGTTTGGAGAAGCCGACATCAATACCCCTTTCAATAGCCCCCTCGATAAGGAATTTTGCAAAGGTTGTTTTTCCTGAATCGTATGGGAGCAGACCTGTTACAAGCACATCCATGTAACTATTTCCTTACTCAATGTAAAAAATAAAACAGTTTCGGACTGAGAGGGTGCCAATTGGCTCCTAACATGATTTTTGATTGCTGAAGATAATTGACCTTTAAGG
>QNXS01000034.1 GCA_003978865.1 Archaeoglobus sp.
GATTTTTTCTTATTCAAAAGCGCTTGCAAGCAAAGTAATATAAACATAGCCCCGCCCGGATTCGAACCGGGGTCGCCGGATCCAGAGTCCGGCAGGATTGACCGCTACCCTACGGGGCTTTTTTGGCTGTCAGAACTATATGCTGAGAATATATGAAATTTTTGGTAAGTTCTCTCAAAAGTTTTTTAATTTGCTCTATGCCTAAGTTGATTTAAAATTGTTTCTCGGGGAGAGCAACTATTGAAGTGTTACCAAACACGATTTTGAAGTTGGTATCGAAAGCTATTAATTTAAAAAAAGTTGAGTTGGTAATTGAGGGTGGAGTGAAATGTCCGAAAAGCCAGAAAATTTTGATGAAATTCTTCAGGAAAAGATATACAGGATAATAAAAGAATCTGAAGTGCCGCTCATTACTTCAGAAATAGCGGAGAAATTGAAACTTGAAAGAAGGGTTGTACTAAGAAGATTGCAGAGAATGGCAATAGAAGGAAAAGTAAAGGGCAGAAGGATAGATGCTGCGAACGGTATCTGGATCTGGTGGCTTTAAATTTTTTAATGTTTTTTAATATTTTAATAATTTTCGATTTTAGTATTTTTAATAATTTTTAATATTTTTAATCTTTATCTTCCCAGAAGACAAATCTGATTACTGTAAAAATCAGCATTGTTAAGAGTATCAGAAGTACGGCAGTCGGTTCCGCTGATACAAGTCCCCTACTGAGGTACTCATCGTATATGAGCGTTGATGCAACAAGTGGATAGTAAGCAATAACAACTATGGCACCAAACTCACTAACAGCTCTTGCCCATGCAACTATTGCTCCTGCAACTATACTCCTTGCGGAAAGAGGGAGTGTTATGCTAAAGAAAGCCTTAAAGTTGCTTGCTCCGAGAGTTCTGGCAACATTCTCAATTCTTCTATCCACCTTTGCAAAACCCTCCCTTGCATTGTTGAGGAATATTGGAAAGGAGACAAAAAGCATGGCTGCTACAATTCCCGGAAATGCATCTACGAACTGTACTGGGGAAAATTTACCGATAATTCCAGATTCTCCGAGAACTGACAGTAAAGCTATGCCTGCAACCGTATGCGGAATTACAGCCGGCAAATCTGCAAAACTCTCTACAACTCTTTTTGCCGGAAAGTCATACCTCGCAAGTATGTATGCTAAGGGAACTCCAAAAAATATGGCTAAAACTGTTGAAACCAGAGCTGCGAGATAAGTGAGCAGTATGACATCCCATACATTGCGGTTCAGGAGAGCATTACTGATAAACCTTTCAAAAGAGTCCACTCCAGAAAATTGAGTTAGCGTTAAACAAACTACTGGTAATGCTAAAAAAAGCACAATAGTAGCAGATAGAAAAAACAAAAAAACTTCAAATATATTTTTATCCTTCATAAATATCAACTCATTGGCTTTACGAGTGTTTTTAATTGCGCGGGCAAGTTATTGTAGTTATCCACTAAAGCTGGAACTATAGGGTCTTGACCGAGCTTCCTAAGTACTTCTGGATTTTTAAGAATCATCTTTACGAATTCAATTGCAAGTTTTCTGTGTGGAGAATTTATTGGTATTGTTAATCCATAAACTATTGGTTTACCCCTCTCGGTCTTCCCATTAGCTAAAGTAACTTCTACTTTAGAATAGAAGTCCTTGTACTTGTTGTCACCAAGATTTATCTGAGGTGGCAATTCAATGTACTTCAAGCCAAATTGCTTGGCAACGCTTTTGTATAGAAAAACGTAATCGACATCCCCACTCTGAAGCAGACCTATCAGCGACATTTCCATACTTCTCATCTTTATTTTACTCGTGTTTATTTTTATACCGGTGGTTGGTGGCATTTTTAATATGTATGTTCCATTTTTTTCAATAAATCTTAGATTGCTATAGTTTTCAACAATATCACGGTATATTGGTTTATTGTAATAGATACTTGCAAGTTTCATAACTATCTGGGCTCTGTAACCGCATGGATCATCGTTTGGATTTGAGAATCCAATTCTAACATCGGGTTTTTCTAATATTTTGTACCAATTTGAGGAGTTAATTTCGTTGGCGTATCTACTTTTGTTTGTATATACTATTACTATCTCATTTCGTGCGAAAAGAATTGTCCAGTTTGCATAGTCGGGATACATCATTTTTGGTATCAGCGAGTAATCTGCCGTTGCTACTATATCCGCTTTTCTATGTAAGTCTATAACCTTTCTTATTGTTGCAACACTTCCAGCAGCTTCACAGTAAACTTTAACTTTGTACTTCTGTTCAAACATCTTTGAAAATTCCTGCATTGGCTTTGTGAGACTTCCGGCATGGAAGATAACAACTTTCGAATTACCGGCACTTTGGGCTGCACATCCCGCAAGTACAGCAGAGACAATCAAAAATACTGCAAGCTTAAGTTTGTATTCCATGGTATCACCTCGTTATGTACGAAAAATAATAACGAAATTTAAACTTTTCCGAATCTATGCCATCTTATTGAGCAAACTCGGCGTGTATTTAGAATTAAAACTTCATACATAAACATTCGAAAAATTTTTTTACAAACTAACTGATAACGCACAGCCCCGGTGGGGTAGGGGATATCCTTGGGGGCTGCGGACTCCCAGACCCGGGTTCAATTCCCGGCCGGGGCACTTTCCTATTTTATATTTTATTATTTTATCTTATATTTTTATCTTATATTTTATACTTACATAACTGAAGTTTTACTAGTTGTATTTGATGCGGGTGATATTATTACAAAAAATATTAATATACGATTAAGATGTAAAATATTTAATCTTATGCCAGAACTAAATAGAACTCACAACATCTTTCCAATCCGGAAAGTTCCTCGCTCCGTAGTGCTGTATGTTGTAAGCTGCAACAAAGTTTCCTGCTCTTAAACATTCTTCTAAACTCCTTTCTTCATTGCCTTGATGAACCCAGCAGCAAATGAGTCTCCAGCTCCAGTTGTATCTACAACCCTATCTACTTTGAATGCCGGGGATACTGCACACCCGCTCTTGGAGTGTGCCACACTCCCCCTTTTACCCAATGTAATGACGAGCAATTTTACGAATTTTAGAAAGTCTTCTACATTTACACCGAGTATCCTGAATTCTGGTTCCGAAATAAAAACAACATCGACGTACCTAAGCATTTCTGAAAGTTTACAAAAACCAAGAGATGAATATGGGTATCCGGGATTCAGGATAACCTTACAACCCTTACTCTTAGCAATTTTTGCTATTTTCAGATGGACATCAAAGCTATCCTTCGAGGGAAATGGGTCAAGATAGAATAAATTAGTTTCCATATAATCTTTTTCTTCGAGTTTCAGCTTTAGCCTTCCAGCCGCATTTGGATGAACGAAAAAAGTCCTCTCTCCTTCATCATCCACATAGATGTCAACTTCTCCTGTTTCAGGGTGTGTAACCCACGAAATCACAGAAACTCCGACCTTCTCAAGACTTGACCTGAAGAAGTCAGCGTTAGCATCTTTTCCGAGAGTCGTATAAAACCTGCATGGCTCGTTAAAACTTGCAAGCCCAAAAATGGTGTTTGCAGCAGCTCCACCAGCCTGCTTGATACTCTCCCTAACAATTGCATGACCACCTCTCTCTGGATAGGTGCTTATTCTACTTATCCTGTCAACCAAAGCTGGACCAACACCAGAGATAAATCTCATCTTCAGAAATTGGATCGAGCTTTTTTATTTTTTACTTTATACAGCGATATTGAAGGCACACAAACAAGAGTTAAACCTTTTATACGCTTTCTGCAAAAAACTTCATGCCAGAAAATCCAGATTACTGCTTGAAGTGCATCGAATGTGGAAGGGAGTACGAAATCGAAGACATCTACATGTGTGAGTGCGGTGGTTTGCTGGAAGTGTTTATTAAAGATGCCAACCTAAAATTTAAACTCGATGGAAACCTAAGAGGTGTTTGGAAGTACAGTTCCCTTCTCCCTGTAAAAATAGACCCAATATCGCTTAAAGAAGGGTCAACACCCCTTTACAGGTGTAGAAGACTGGAGGATATTTTAAAAGATAGATCTTCGCAAAATTTGCGTGTGGAAGTATACGTAAAACATGAAGGAGCAAACCCTTCAGGATCGTTTAAGGATAGGGGGATGACTGTCGGTGTTACCAAGGCAATTGAGCTTGGAAAGAGAGCTGTTGCCTGTGCATCTACCGGAAATACATCCGCATCAATGGCGATGTACGCTGCAAAAGCTGGTATAAAAGCCTACGTTCTACTTCCGGCTGGAAAGGTTGCCTTAGGAAAAGTTGCACAGGCTTTAATGCATGGAGCAAGGGTCATCGGAATAGAAGGAAACTTTGATCAGGCACTATCTATAGTTAGAGAGGTCTGCAGGACAGAGGGTTTTTATCTGCTAAATTCGATTAATCCGTTCAGGCTTGAAGGACAGAAGACCATAGCCTTTGAAATTGCAGACGAGATTGGTGTACCAGATAGGGTTATACTACCAGTTGGAAATGCCGGAAACATATCCGCAATATACAAGGGTTTCAGAGAGCTTGAGAGGTTTGGTTTAACGAGTTCGATTCCAATGATGACGGGAGTGCAGGCAGAAGGTGCAAATCCTGTTTACAGAGCTGTTAAAAATAATAAAACAGACATAGACCCTGTCCTAAACCCGGAGACTGTTGCAACCGCAATAAGAATAGGACAGCCTGTAAACGCAAGAAAAGCTATAAGGGCAATTTACGAGTCTGGTGGAGTAGCTGAGGAGGTAAGTGACAGGGAGATACTGGAAGCACAGAAGCTTCTTGCAATGAGGGAGGGAATAGGTGTAGAACCTGCAAGTGCTGCAAGCATAGCTGGACTTTTAAAGCTGGGTGAGAAGGGAATTATAGAGAGCGGTGAGAGGGTAGTATGTATAACTACGGGACACCTGCTGAAAGATCCTGAAACTGTTATAAGAGAGTGCGGAGAACCAATAAAAGTAGAGGCAAGCGTTGACGCAGTAAGAAAAGTTCTGTGAGGTGAAAACTTTGAGCGGAAATACGTTCGGCGTCGCTTTCAGGGTTACAACATGGGGAGAAAGCCATGGTAGAGCAGTTGGGTGTGTTGTTGATTCCCCTCCAGCCGGACTTGAGTTGAAAGAGAAAGACATCCAGAAAGAACTTGATAGACGAAAGCCGGGAGGTAGGCTTTCAACTAAGAGGAGAGAGTCTGATGCTGTGGAAATTCTTTCAGGAGTTTTTGAGGGTTTTACGACTGGAACTCCGGTTTCCATGCTTATATGGAATAAAGATGCAAGACCGGAAGCTTATGAGCCAATAAAGGATTTGCTTAGACCGGGACATGCTGATTATACGTACCTCGCAAAGTTTGGCTTCAGGGATTGGAGGGGGGGAGGAAGATCATCTGCAAGGGAGACTGTTGCAAGGGTTGCCGCTGGAGCTATTGCTAAGAAGCTGCTGTCACTGTTCGGTGTTGAAATTGTTGGATTTACAAGAGAGATAGCGGGTGTAAAGTGCAGTATAGATGTCAGAGAACTTGAACTGAGTGAAGTGTACAAGCTTGCAGAGAGCAATGCTGTGAGGTGTCCCGACGCTGAGGTTGCTAAGGTAATGGAAGAGAAAATAGTGGAGGCAATGGGGGCAGGGGATAGCGTAGGTGGTGTTGTGGAAGTCATTGTTAGAAATGCTCCGGCAGGTATAGGTGAACCCGTTTTTGATAAACTTGATGCTCGCTTGGCTTATGCAGTTATGGGTGTACCAGCTGTAAAGGGAGTTGAAATAGGTTCCGGATTTTCAGCTGCAAGAAAACGGGGGAGTGAGAACAACGATCCGATAGTGTTGAAGGATGGTAAGATAGGGTTTGAGAAGAATGATGCGGGAGGAATACTTGGAGGAATCTCAAATGGAGATGATATAGTTGTTAGGGCATGCGTAAAGCCTACACCTTCAGTATCAATCCCGCAGAAAACTGTAAATGTTAGAGAAATGAGAGAAACTGAGATAGTCGTTAAAGGGAGGCACGATCCGTGTATAGTTCCGAGAGCTGTACCTGTTATTGAGGCTATGGTTGCTTTGACAGTTGTAGATTTCATGGTACTTCAGGGATTGATTCCAAGAAGTCTTCTGCAAAAACGTTTTTGATGTTTATCGGTTTGATGTTTATCGGTAAACTTTAAGCATGTCCACAAACCTGTCAAAGAAGAAGTACGTATCGTGAGGTCCGGGAGAAGCTTCAGGATGGTACTGTACACTGATTAATGGTAACTCCCTATGTTTCAACCCCTCCACTGTCCCGTCGTTCAAGTTTATCTGAGTAACTTCAACATCCTTTGGTAGCGTTTTTTCATCAACGGCAAAACCGTGATTTTGGCTTGATATGAAAACCCTGCCAGTTTCAAAGTCTTTTACAGGTTGGTTTGCACCTCTATGCCCGAACTTTAGTTTGAATGTTTTTGCTCCGAGAGCGAGACCTATTAACTGATGTCCCAAGCATATACCGGCTATAGGCATCTTTCCAATGAGCTGTTTTATCGTATCTATAGTTACCTTCACCCTTGCTGGATCTCCCG
Organism: Archaeoglobus sp.; assembly: GCA_003978865.1. GTDB lineage: Archaea > Halobacteriota > Archaeoglobi > Archaeoglobales > Archaeoglobaceae > WAPX01. The sequence continues at coordinate 6,558 of QNXS01000034.1, forward strand.
GGCCGTTTGAAATAAAAACTCCATCTGGATCGAGCTCAAGAATTCTTTTAGCCGGATAGTTATATGGAACAATGGTTACATTTACTCCCCTCTTTACAAGCTGTTTGACTATACTCATCTTTATACCACAGTCTACGAGTATGACCTCAAGATTTCCATCGCTTTCAAGTCTCTTGGTCTCCTTCACACAAACTTTTTCCACAAGGTCAACATCTACTATTGATGGCTGTTCAACTGCTCTTTTCAACATTTTATCTCTGTCATAACTTCCGGTTGCAAGAACAGCCTTCATAGCCCCATAGACCCTGATTTTTCTTGTTAACATTCTCGTGTCAATTCCCTCTATACCCGGAATACCGTACTCTCTGAGTAGTTCGTCGACGCTCAGTTCACTCCTCCAGTTACTGGGATTTCTGCAAAGCTCTCTCACAACAAATCCTTCGACCTTTACACCATCACTTTCGAAGTCATCTCTACAGACTCCATAGTTCCCTATGAGCGGATAGGTCATCATCAGAATCTGACCCGCATAACTGGGGTCTGTCAGAGCTTCAACGTAACCGGTCATTGCAGTATTAAAAACGAGCTCTCCCTCAGCCCAACATTCTTCATTACCAAAAGCGAATCCCTCAACAAAAGTCCCATCTTCAAGTGCGAGAGCTGCTTTTTTTGTATTTTTGCCACAATTTTTGCCACAGTTTACTACCATTTTATATCGCCTCATTTAAGCGATATGTTGTAATCTTCAGCTATTTCAAGCATTCTGCGAACAACATCTTTAAGACTATCAACGTCAAAGAACCTCTTGCCTGTAATTTCGTTGCAGCATGATTTGTACATATCTGAAACAACTTTAACAATCTTTTCCGGGAGTTTTGGAGGTTTTGCCTTCTCTCTCCAAGACTCATCCGTACCCTTCAGACTATCTATCAACCTGTACCATTCGGTTTGACGGTAGTACTTTCTGAGAATTTCTTTGCTTACTTGTACACCATCCATTGCAAACCTGCACTCATCGGGCGTTCCAACGGTATCAACAAAGATAATTTTTCTGTTTTCATCGAAGGCGAACTCAAACTTGCCGTCGAGATTTTTAATCCCGGTTTTTTCGGTCTCTTCGGTTATCAGTTTGTCCATTTTAAGAGTTAATCTCTTTATTTCGTCCATTTCACTCTCACTGATTCCAGATATTTCAACTGCCTCTTTCCAGCTTATATATCTATCCTCACTTTCAAGCTTTGTACTTACTTCGATAATCGGTTCATCAAGCTCCTCTCCGGGAGACGGGTAGTGATTGAGTCCTAAATCCTCCAATTTTAAAGTTCCATTCCTAAGTCTTTTGAATACACTTGACCCTTCAGGTAAGACGTTCCTGTATATGACTTCTAAGGGTATCAGATAGTTATTTTTCGCTTTTTTTATCGGTGTATAGTCGTAATTACTTCCAATCCTTAATGGCTTCACAACTCTAAAAAGCCTGATTTCCATGATGTTTGTTGGTTCATCAATTTCATCCAATCTGAGAACCCTGTTATTATCTATAAGCCCGATGTAGTGCGTTCTCATACCTCTTTTTTCTGCAAGCTCAAAGAAGTATGCTGCTATGAGGCAGAGAGCTTTACCTTTTCCTTCTATCAGGTCAGGCATTTCACCATAATCAAAAACTGAATATCTATCTGAAAAAATGAACCTACCCTTTCCGGGCAACTCTGATGGATTTTCAATAACATGCAAGTCTTTTACACTACCCATCTTTAAACCTCCATTTCCTATTTTTCTTTTACTTTTTTTACAACTCTAATATCTTTCACAGCTGTATTTGGATACTGACCATTAACCTTTTCCATCGACTTTACCATATCCCATATTGTTAAAAGAGCAACTGCAACTCCCGTGAGAGCTTCCATTTCAACACCAGTTTTTGCACTGCATTTAACTCTGCATGTCACTCTCACTCCATCATTCTCAAGATTGAAGTCCAGAGCTACAGACGTTATTGGTACAGGGTGGCACATTGGTATCAACTCCGGAGTTTTCTTCACAGCCAAAACAGCGGCTACATTGGCAGTTGTTAAAACATCTCCCTTTGCAACTCTATTTTCCTTTATTGCCTTTACTGTATCTTTACCCAGCTTTATAAATCCCTCAGCTGTTGCCATCCTGAAAACAACATCCTTTTCTGTTATATCTACCATTCTGACATTCCCGTTCTCTATGTGGGTGAACATACGTTTCACCTCTTTAATAATTAAATTTTTTTATAACATCATTCAGATATATTCTATATTTCCCTAATTTTCCTCCAAAGTTTCCGGCTGAAAACTTTACAACACCATCAACTTTGCTTGCTACCTTCATGCACACGTAAATTGCTCTTTCAACACTCTCAAGATTGATACCGTTTATAACTATCTCAGGTATGGATCTTACACCCTCAGGAACTTTTGAGTCGGGAATTTTCTCTCTCAACAGAGGACAGTACCAGTGATTTGTTGTAGGTCCTATCTCGGGATATTTTGTTTCTACTTTTGAACCAGCAGAACAAATGTCAAAAGATGTTACGATGCCTTCTATCCTTCTGAGAGCTTTTACAGCTACTTCTCCAGCTTCTATAGCAGAATCATCACTCTCGCAAAAGATCCATACATTTCCTCCAGCAACACCCTCTGAGTACCCTATGTACCTCTCTATTGCAAATTCACCAAACATTATAGGTACTATTATCATTTCTCTGCCCCATCTTTCCTCGAACCACTGATAGTCATCCCCGCACCTGCCAACATTAACGTTAGAATCAAACTTGTTAACACTGGATTCAACACTTGCATCGAACACTCTCGTAGTTGGTACGACGAGCACTCCTTGCCTAACCCTTTTGCCAAATTCTCTCATTAGGATGTCGTGAAATTTCTTAGTTTTTGCAACCCATATTTGAAGAATTGCACCAAGTCTTCCATCTGGAGTTTCCTCTGGGGAAACAAACGTCTCCACTCCTCCTTCAGATTCACCGAAAACAGTTGACGGGAGAGATGTTGCTCCATAAGCAGCCTTCTTTAGCAGCCATTCATACTTTGCGGTAATTAGAATTCTTGTATATATTCCTTCAAAGGCCTCACAGTAAGTATCTTCTACCTCAACACCGTTTATTTCGGGCATGTATCAATTCGTGCATGTTGGTTTAATCAAACTTTTCTGCTTTAAGAGTTAATTGGGTCGGGTTTGTGTATACTCTTTTGGGATCTCTTTTGGGATTATACAGTGGTACTATGCAACTTATCTTCTCTCTTCAAATGATGAATAAGAATTTTTACGAGCTTTTTGGAGAATGTCAATTCTTTCATTTCATTCTCAGGAAATAAGTTAGAGTTGAGTTCCAATCACGTTTGTCTGTAAAAATTAACAAGCTTATTGGATTGTTACTGGAGTTAAAAGGAGACCTAAAAGTTAATGCATCCAACAAACTAAAAATACCAGACATAAATTATATAAGCAAGCTGCTGGTGGTAAATCGGAGGTGAAATTAATGCACTGGCACGGAAGAAGTAGAAGGTCATACACGGGAAAGCTTCTGAAGCCTTTCAGGAAGAAGAGAAAGTACGAGCTTGGAAGAGATCAGGTGGAAACATTAATTGGAGAAAGAAAGATAAAAAAAGTTAGAGTTAGGGGTGGAAACTTTAAGATAAAGGTATTCAGGGATAAATACGCCAACGTCTATGTGCCTTCGGAGGGTAAAGTGGTTAAGGCTGAGATAATATCAGTTGCCGAAAATTCGGCTCACGTTCACTATGCAAGAAGAAACGTCATAACAAAAGGTGCAATAATCAAAACGAGTATTGGAGAGGCAAAAGTAACAAGTAGACCGAATCAGCATGGAGTTATTAACGCTGTTCTCATTTCAGAATCTTAGTTTATGCAGTATTTTCATTCAGTTTTTGAACTCTTTTCCGGAGTAGTTTTAGTATTTTTCTCTGCTTTAGCTTTTGTAAATGCAATAGAGTTTATCGGATACAGACTCAAACTTGGAAAATCCTTTGTGGGCGCAATCGTTTCCCCTCTTTTTACTTCTTTACCTGAGTTAACTGTATTCACTGTTGCTCTGTTATCCAATGTAAGGGGGGGAACCGAAATAGGATTGGGAACAATTTTCGGTCAGCCCTTTATGGCTTCAAGCCTGTCCTATGGACTGGTTGGATTGGCTGTGTTGTTTGGTTATAAATCAGGAAAGAGAACAAGCTACAGGCTTAAAGTCGATAGATCTCTGCTAATTCCATACACTTTTGTAACCGTGCTTTTTCCGCTTACACTAATTCCCGGATTTATAAGAGGGAGGGCAGTTAGGCTATTTTTCGGCATGATTTTTGTTCTAAGTTTTATTGCTTACATGGTAATAATGTACCTAAAAAGAAGGAGTGGAATAATTGAGGATTTCGAAGAATTATATTTATCAAAAATTTTTTCATGTGAAAAAATAACTTTTCTTGGACTTCTGCAACTTGGAATAGCTACAGGTATACTATACTACGGTTCAAAAAAGCTGATCTCGGCAGTTTCCAATCTTTCTACAATAACAGGCATAAGTCCTCTTGGAATTGCACTCGTTCTTGTACCTTTTGCTACAGCAATTCCTGAAACTATCAGCGCTCTTATATGGGGTTATCGGGGGAAAGACACAATGAGTCTTGGTTCTCTTGTTGGGGAAAAAATACTTTATTCCACGTTTTATCCCGGAATAGGTTTATTTTTTACGGGCTGGAAAATAGATGATCATGCAGTATTCAGTGTGGTAACAACGACAGTTGTTTCCCTGATTCTTCTTTACTTTATATCTAAGGATGAAGTTCCTTGGCAGGCTCTGTTTTCTGGAATAATTTTTTTCTTTGCTTACACTATATTTATATTTATTTTACATTAACTTATTCAATAAATTAAACATAAAAATCAGTAAAAGTAATCAACTGAGCTGCTTTAGTGCGGGCATGGTTATCAGAAGTAGGCTTGAAAATGAGATGGACAAGTTTGCTTTGCAACTAACAAGTTCATTAGAGCACGACTGGTATATATGGATGTATGATATTGCCGTTGATATTGCCCACGTTCTCGGTTTGCTTAAAACTGGTCATCTTTCGGATACTGAGGCTGCAAAGATAGTTGCTGCAATATTGGAAGTCGCGGATAGGATAGAGAAGGAAGAGAAGTTACCGGATGGTGGAGAAGACATACACGAAGCAATAGAGGCAAGCGTGATAGAAATAGCCGGAGAGACTGGAATGAAGATGCACACAGCAAGAAGCAGAAACGATGAGGTTGCTACGTGTTTAAGAATGTTTGCAAGAGATGGTTTAGTTGCTTTAGCTAAACAAATACTTGAACTGAGAGAAAATTTACTTGAAAGAGCGGAGGAGAACATAAACACATTAATGCCCGGTTTCACACACTTACAGTATGCCCAGCCAACAAAACTGTCGCACCACTTAATAGCCATACATGATATGTTCGACAGGTGTTTTGAGCGCTGCTTGCATGCATTCAAAAGAGTAAATTTATGTCCTCTTGGTTCAGCTGCTTTTGCATCAACCTCATTTAAGCTGGACAGAAAGTATGTTGCGGATTTACTTGGATTTGATGGAATAGTTGAAAACAGTGAAGACGCTGTGGCTTCAAGAGATTTTCTGATAGAATCAATTTTTGTAACTGTGGACGGATGTTTGGCTCTGAGCAGGCTTGCAGAGGAGATTGTTCTCTGGGCTTCCGAATTCGACTTTGTTGAACTGCCAGATGAGTACTCTTCCTCTTCTTCGATAATGCCACAGAAGAAAAATCCAGATGTTGCTGAGATAGTGAGAGCAAAGGCTGGAAAACTTATTGGAAATTTGACTGCTGTGATGTCGATCTACAAGGCAATGCCCTTCTCATACAATAGAGATTTTCAGGAGATGAATTCAATTCTTTATGAGAGTTTTAGAGATACATGTTTAGCGTTCAAAGTAATGGCAGATATGATCTCTAAGTTAAATTTTAAAACGAAAGTTATGGAAAAAAAGGCAAGTAAGGGTTTTGCTGTCGCTACGAGGATAGCAGAAGAACTTACAAAAATGGGCGTTCCGTTTAGAAAGTCCCACAGGATAGTCGGAAAACTCAGCAGATTTTATAGAAAACAGGATTTCGATCTTTATAATAAATTCGTGGAAGTTGCAGATGAGGAGGGCGTAAAAATACCAGATTTCGAAGTCTTCAGAAGTTGGCTTGACGTGAGAGATGCTGTAGAAAGCAGAAACAACGTTGGTGGTACATCTGAAAAAGCTATAGTGGATATGCTCGAATTCAGAAGAAGAAGGCTTGAGGAGGATAAGAAGAAGATTGGAGAAATTGAGAAAAAAATAGATGGAGTTATCGAGAAACTCAGGGAAAAGGTTTTGGAGTTACTTAAGAGTTGAATGTTTTTAATGGTATTTTTTATTCATATAAATATATACAGTTGTGTTGTCGGGAAGGGGATACTTCCCTATCAATTTGAATTGATCTTTGTTTTCGTAAAACGCCCTGTAAAGACTTTCTTCTGCCTTTGCAAAAACTCCTTTATGCGTTCTTGGTTCAATTACTATAATGAAGTTTATCTTGTTAAAGATCTTAATGATTTTATCAACGGGTAGGTAAGGTCCGTTGAAAATTCTAAAGTTGTATCCGTATATCACGCGGTAGAACTCAAGGGACTGACCGTTTAAATAGGGATGGTCTGCCAGAGTAATTACGATATCTCCCGGCTTTGAATACTTGGATATTGTTCTGAGTATATCCTTTATATGCCAGTTTTCACTTTTTGGTTTTTCTGAAATCATTATATACGGATTGTGTACGTTCGGTACAGCAAAAGTTGCTGAACATATCTGCAAAACGGCAAACAAAGCTACCAGTGTAATTATGAACGTGCTGTTTATTTTTGGAGAATAGGTTTCACATATATCTGAAAGAAAAGCACCTGTCAGCATAGCAGAGTATGGCAAAACTGGAAGTATGTATCTGTTGTCTTTGTTGCTAATAAATGTGAGTATCAGGTATGCTACTACTATGGCAAGAATAATTGATTTTTCGTGCCTCTTGAGTTTTTTACGCCAGCAGAACCACATAACTGCAGTAAGAAACAGTAAAAAGAATATCAAACCTGTTGAAAAATCGAAAGCCTTTATATAATACAGCCAACCGTTGATAGTCCAAAACTGTGGGTTGCCTTCTCTACCCCCGATGTTTGCAAAGAATACTAACCTTTTCGTGACTATACTTAAGTTTGGCAGGTACCACCAGCCGAAAGAGATGAAAGCGGCTACTGCTGCGATAACTATGTTCAATGAAGTCTCCTTCAATAGTCTGTCAAAATTGAATCCGTACTCAAAGTACATTTCTGAAAGAACAAACGGCAGGATGTATATGGGTGCGTCCCACTTTGTTAATATAGAAAGACCAAAGAAAATGCCAAAAATAAGAGAGTATCTGAAATCTCTTAAGTAATCTGATTTGAGAAAAAGATATACGTTCAGAGCAACCATTGTTGTTAGTGCGAAATCAAGCATGAATTCTCTTTGAAGAACTAACAGAAATGGATAGGCTGAAATTAATATTATCGAGAAGTAACCTGCTTTTTTGTTCCAAAATGTTGAGGCTATACCGTATATTGAATAAACAAGAACAAAGTAGTAGATTATATTTGTTGCTATATCTATTTTACTGGAAAATCCAAAAATTATATCCATAAATGCTGCTGTAAGCGAGAAAAACGGTGGATAGTAATTACTGACATGTACTATCTGGCCAAAATTAAAAGAAGATATAAGTCTATAATATATGTATGAATATAGCATGTGAAGAGCAGGATCCCATGACAGAGGAATATTATTGGTAATTATATAATATATTGTTGTCAGGACTGTTATAATTATTATCGATAGCGCAACATAGTATTCATATTTATAATTTCTGAAGTTTTCCTGACTTACTTTTGGTTTTACCATGATTCTGCTGAGTATTAAAAAGATATATGTATTTTTTGAAAAATACTAAACAAACATCACAAAGAGGTGAGAACGTGGAAGACATTAAAGCATTCATTCTTGACGTTGATGGTGTTGTATGCAGAGGCAGCAAGCCCATACCGGAGGGAGTTGAGGGTGTTAAAAAGCTGATGGAGTTTGGAAAGAAAGTTGTTTTCGTTTCTAACAATTCTACAAGAAGTAGAAAAATGCTGGTAGAGAGATTCAGAAGTTTTGGTCTGGATGTTAGTGAGGAAATGTTAATCGTTGCTACCCACGCAACAGCCACTTATATAAAAAGGAATTATGGAGAACTCAATATCTTTACAACTGGAGAAAAAGGACTTATTGAGGAACTTGAGGAAATGGGGCATAAAATAACAGATTATGATAGAGCAGAGTGTTTAGTTGTAGCATCAAACAGAAAATTAAACTATGATTTGATGACAAAGGCACTGAGGTGTTGCATGACTGCTAAAAAATATGTAGCAACAAATCCAGACAGAATATTTCCGGGATGGGACGGACCAATACCGGGAACAGGAATGATAATTGGCGCTCTTTACTGGATGACCGGAAGAATGCCCGATGCGGTAATTGGAAAACCGTCTGAGATAATTATGAGAGAGGCTCTTGATAGGCTCGGATGCCGGGCTGAAGAAGTTGTGGTTGTGGGCGATCAGGTTGAAGTTGATATTGTTGCTGGGAAGAGAGTTGGGTGTAAAACAGCTCTGGTGTTGAGTGGAGTTACAAAAAAAGAGAATTTTAAGACTGCAATAAAACAGGTATCTCCGGATTTTGTGTTCGATAATCTGAGCTGTCTTTTGGATAGTTACATTTGATCTAACAGTTTCTCTAAATCCACACAGTGAGTTTCTTTAAAAACATTTAATACTAACATTGTGTAGGTTTTTTGTACATGTTCAAGTCCAGCAATTTTTTTGACAAAAGCATTCAGAGATTCTCTGTCCCTGAACTTTGCCACAGTTATCACGTCAAACTGACCCGTAACATCATAAACAGCTGTAACGTTCGGCTCGTTTGCAAGCATTTCTTCAACCTCTATTATATACCCGCCCTCTGCAGTAATACCTATAACTGCTATAAGGTCGAATCCAAGTATAGAATAATCTATTACAGGTATAAACTTTTTTATAATGCCTATTTTCTTCAGTTTATTTATTCTATTGTAAACAGTACCTTCAACTATTCCCAACTTTTCAGCTATCTCTCTCAGGGTTTTCCTTGCATCTTTTTGTAGTTCAATTAGTATCTTTATGTCGAGAGAATCTATTTTATCTTTTATATTGAGAGAGTCTATTTTATCTGGCATAAAACAAATAAAAATTGAAAGTATTTTAACTTTTCTTTACCGTTGCTACAAAATTATTGTGCTTTTTCTAAATTTTGATTGGATTTATTGAATTCGTTCCAGCTATCGAAAAATTCAACTTTCTCGGGTTTAACAAACATGCACGCAAAGCCTTTTTTCACTTTCCATCTGAACTGAATTGCAACTTTCCCTCCGCTTGGAATTTTTACGTTTTTTCGATATATCTCGTACTCTGGATTTGTGTACTCCTCAATCTGCCTATCTGATAGTATTATTTCTGGTGCCCAGTAAAAAACAGCATCAAACCTACAGCTTTCTCCAAAATTTCTTATTACAGCTTCCACTATAATTTCTTCACCCTCTTCAGGAACTGGATTGGAGAATCTGAGACTCTCAAGATTTAGGTCAATTCTTGCTTCCCCCAAATTTAACCCTCCCTATACCACTTCAACTTTGCAGTATATAGCTCTACCGATGTGTAAAATATGCACAAAACGTATTATTTCCTTACGTGGTTTTACTGTACAAATGTTTGCTGAGATCAGATACCATAAAGGAACGCTAATTATCAGGGGAGACGTCCACGTACCAAACGCTATCTACGATTCAAAGAACAGATGCTACAGAATCATGGCTTGTAGATACAGAGATTTAATTGATTACCTTGACAGGTCTGGAATTAAATATGCAGACCATGTATTTGACGCCGTACCATGTCCGGAATTTAACGTTGAATTAGAGCTTAGGGATTACCAAGAAAGAGCGTTAAAGAAGTGGCTTGTGGACAAGAGAGGATGTATAGTTTTACCAACCGGAAGTGGTAAGACCTACATCGCGATAGCTGCTATAAGTGAGCTGTCAGAAGCTACCTTAGTTGTTGTTCCGACACTCGATTTAGTTGATCAGTGGATAGACAAACTGAAGTTATTTGGTGAAGATAACGTAGGAGAATTCTCCGGAAGAAGAAAGGAAATGAAACCCATCACGGTATCGACCTATGATTCTGCATACGTAAACGCTGAAAAACTCGGTAACAAATTCAGATTTCTTGTATTCGATGAAGTTCACCATTTACCTTCTGAATCGTACTCCCTGATAGCGGAAATGAGCGCTTCCCCTTACCGGCTCGGACTAACAGCCACGTACGAAAGAGTGGATGGAAAGCATGAAAGGCTACCGGAACTCGTCGGGGGTAAAGTTTTTGAGATTGGTATTGATGACCTTGCAGGAAAACACCTTGCAGAATACAGTGTAAAGAGAATATACATTCCACTAAGCAAAAAAGAGAGTAAAAATTATGAGGCAAAAATGAAATCTGTGAGAGAGTATCTGAAGTTAAGAAAGTTGAGAATAGAAAGTATTGATGACTTCAACAGGCTTGTTATGGCTACTGGCTATGATAAACAAGCGTACGTTGCCTTGAGAGCTTGGGAAGAAGCAAGAAAGATAGCATACAGTTCATCAAATAAGTTAAAGAAACTTAAAGAAATTCTAAACAATCATAGAAAAGATAAAATAATAATATTTACAAAATATAACGAACTTGTTTACAGAATATCCAGATTGTTTTTAATTCCGGCAATCACACATAGAACTCCGAAGGATGAAAGAAGAGCTATACTAAACGGTTTTAAAACCGGTAAGTTTAGAGCGCTGGTTAGCAGTCAGGTTCTTGATGAAGGCATAGATGTTCCAGATGCCAATGTTGCAGTTATAGTTAGCGGGAGTGCGAGTCAGAGGGAGTATATACAGAGGCTTGGTAGAATTCTTAGACCTGCAAAGGGGAAAAAAGCTGTACTCTACGAACTAATTTCTAAGGGAACAGGAGAAGTCGGAACTGCGAGAAGAAGGGCGATCAAAAAACAGAGGTAGTTATTAATGTTGCCAAAGGAGTTGTTGAATGTTAAAAAACTTAGGGGAAAAATTTACCCGAAGTTCGCAGATTCAGACGACAAACTGCTTGCTGAAAAAATTATAGAGATATTCAAGTCTGGATTAGGTAAAAAGTATGGAGAGGTTATGACAGCTTTAAAAAGACTGGAAAACGCTGACAACTACAAAAAACTCAGAGGTTTTGTGAGAGTCCTCGAAACTCACTGCGTTGAGAGGGCTTGCAGCTTTGCTGATACAGATTTAGAGCCATACAAGGTCAGACTCTTCCTGTTTGAGCGGGGTTTTGTGACATCTAAGAGTGAAAGAGACAGGATAATTTCATATGCTGCAAAGTACTTTAACGTTGATCCGGATGATGTTGAGAAGGCGATGTATGCTGATAGAGAAGAGGAGCTTATAATTTCAAAAGTTGATGAGATAGATGCAAATAAACTTATAAAAATGTACAATCTATCATTACTACAAACAGCACTTTTTAACAGTACAACTATGAAATTTGAAGTAGAAGGTAACTACAAGTACGTTTTTAGGGCAATAAAGTTCTTGGGATTGATGTACGATATACTAAAAGCTGGAAAAATGACAGAGGTAGAAGTTATTGGACCCGCATCCACTGTAAAAATGACAAAAAAGTATGGGACATCAATGGCAAAACTCTTGCCTTACATAATTTCTGCAGAAAAATGGAAAATAGATGCTAAAATCCTCGAAGGAGATAGACTTTATGAGCTGAAAGTTGATAGTTCATTAAAGCATATGTTTCCTGAATTCAAATTGGGAGATACTTACGATTCATCTCTTGAGGAGGAATTCTATAGAAGGATGAGAAATCTTGGCTACTTGGTTGAAAGGGAGCCGGGAGTTATTGATGCGGGAGGTAAAGCATTCGTACCGGATTTTGCAGTATGGAGGGAGGGGTGGAGTGATAAAGTTTACATCGAGATAGCTGGATTCTGGACTGAAAATTACATAAAAAGGAAAATTGAAAAAGTAAAAAATTCAGGTGTGCCACTGATTGTTGTTGCGAGGGAGGAATTCGGCGATTCTTGCGATGTAGGTAGTAAACCTGAGGTTGTATTGTTCTCCAAGCGAATTAACTATGGTGAAGTTGTAAGAGCTATAAACAGGATTGTAAAAACTAAGTCTGGATTTGAAAAAGTTGGGATTATAGTTGAGGAGAGGACAATTAAAGAATTGAAAAATGAACTTGAAAGAATTAAACCTAAGACCATTGAAGAACTGGAAAGATTAATAGAAAGTAAAGGTCTAAGAATTAATGAAATACTGTTAAAAAAACTTGGAATTAAAATTATATGGAAAGGATTAAACTGTACTATTGAGATTAAAGATTAGTATTCAAAAACTATACTTCTCTTCTTAACAGTAAACCCTTTTCTTCTCAGTTCTTCTTCAAAGACTTCAAGCTCTTTTACATTCTTTACAAATTTCCTTGCCTCTACAACGAACACTTCCTCAAACTCCCCTTCCATACCTGACACCCACCTGTCTTCTACCTTCGTCATATATAAATTTATGCTTCGTTAATTAACGAATAAATGAGTCAATCCTTTATACAGCAAAAGCTCAAAAGCACTTATGACTTCTCACGATTCAGAACACGTAAGTAGGGTCATTGCATTAGCAAAGTATATAGCAGAAAAAGAGGGTGCAGATGTTGAAGTTGTGGTTAAAGCTGCTGAATTACATGATATTGCA
>QNXS01000020.1 GCA_003978865.1 Archaeoglobus sp.
CAAGTAACCTAAAAAGAAAAAAGAAGTCTGCATTGTACGGTGCACCCTTCAGTTTTGACACAACTATTGTAGCGAGAGGTTCTCCAACAGGGGTTAAAGCCGCACCAAGTCCAACAGCAAAACATGCAACAACCGTTATCTTAACTTTTCTGTCCCAGTCAACGGGCATTGCATTTACGATCTCTGATAGTATCACTGCCGAAACTATTACAGAGACCACACTTGAAATTACACTGATAATTAATATCATCATAAAAACAAAATATCTCACACCAATTCTGTTCATAAGCTCTATAATATTTTTATATATAATTTCGTTATATTTATACATAATTATTCCCGCAACAAGAACAACTTGAAAAATACCAACCGGTGTACCACCTATACTCACTGGATCCATTACTGCATCTACAACTATTTTCTGGCTCCACGCTCCCGAGATTGATACTGCAAGAATTCCCATACATAAGAAAAAAATTTCCAAATTCTCTTCAATTTTTTTTATTTTAAATGGTAAAATGAGTACTAAAAGAAAAATTGAAAATAGCCCGATCGATACAGATATTACCGGATTCTGATGCATGATTACCTACTGCAAAATATCCATTAAAAAATTTTTCTGATACCCTTAGCAAGGTAAAAATTTTTAAAAAAATATGCATAAACAATGAAAATTAAACAGAACCCATACCCGGTTTCTCATCAAAACTCTTAAGGATTTCATAGTACTTTCTCACAGGTTCCTCCCAGTTCATTTCACAGGCAAGGACAAAGGCAGTGGAGCACATCATCCGGTCTTTGGACTTATCTCTCATGAATGCATCTATTATTACGTGCAATCCAAAAGCGTAATCTGTTATTACCTCTAAGTAGCTCTGGTTTATGTTATCAATTAATATAACTCCACCAAATATTCCCTTTTTTCTATGGAGTTCCTTTACAGCACCGCTAAATCCACAAGCCGAGCTTATAACAACCGGACATGCTTCTCTACAAGCCTCCAAGGCTGTGAGCAGGAAAGGTTCGTAGCGAGATGGAAATATGCTTGCAATACATCCCGCAGCAATTTCATCTATTGTCATACCAAGCCCGCCATCATCTATGCCAACCCACTGAGGATAGGGGAGAGCACAAACACTCCTCTTGCCTATTTTTGAAATGTCAATCTTTCTTTCATCCACCATCTTTTTAAGGGTTAATTCATCACCAACAAGCAGTTCTTCAGGCAAATCAACAGGAAATCCATCAGGTAGTGATTCCGGATCTTTTTTTCCAAGAGCGGTTATTAAAAGGCAAATAACTTTTACTTCATCTATTTCTCCATTGTTTATTCTGTTTGTAAGAATTCTGTCAAGTATAACGAGGGAATCAAGCAAATCCGGATACCCTTTGTTTTCAAGTTCAAGCCTCGAAATAGTGTAAATCGGGATTATGCTCTCCTCATCAATTTCGTATCCATAAACATCTTTCAATTTTCTGGCAAGAATTGACCTTATTTTTCCAAGACATCTGTCCTTAAAGTCCCAATCTATAGCTTCGCAGCATACATCTATACCATTTCTTATAACTATTCCATCGATACCATAAAACAGCCTTGCTTCAGCTCTCGTTTTATCGCTCACAAAAGTGGCAGTGTCTGCATACCTTGCAAGTTTTTCAAGTTCAACTAATCCTTCCTGCACTCCCGGCGGTAAACTTGGATCGTTTTTCCGTATTCTCTCAAATACTCTTGCTCCAAGAACTCTTCCGGGCTTAGTGGCGTGGAATGTAACAACAGTTTTAACTGGAATTTTTAACTTTTCAAGCCTTGCTGCAGCATAGAATACTGGATACTCGTGGCAGTGCATTGCAACTTTACCGAAATCGTTTAAATTCTTGGCAAACTCTGAAACTGCATAACTTAAATTTAAATAGTGTGTGTACTCTCTCCCGTAACTTTTTGATTCGTAAAGAAGTGAATTCAGCCCAACAAGCTTGTAAGCTTCGGCTTTAACAGCATCACTCAATCTCATTTTTTGTCCATCGTATTCAATACTTTTTGTTAAATTATATTCAACATTAAAAAGAACATAGTTTACATAACATCTTTTTTCAATACCCCTGCATCTGTAAGTTACTTCTGCTTTACCCGTAACGTACGGTATGCCAACCTTCTTAGCGGCTTTCTCTATTTCTTCTCCAACTTTAAAGGGAAAGTGATCACTTGTGACCCTGTTTTTTGGACTCCAGTCCTGACCAAGCTTCTCAAAAAAGGGACCAACAACAATAACTTCACCGTCAGCAATACCACACATGTGTCTTGCTTCTGCGTCAATTACATTCCATACCCCTCCAAGTTTATTGGCAGGTCCAGCCTCTTCTCCAGCAATAATTATGAACACATTTACCACCAATCAAATTTTTACTCGAAGGTATAAAAATTAAGTTGTTAAGTGGGTGATGAGTTAACTGACCCCTCTTGCCTTTACGTAGCAAAGAGCTGCAAGAGTTGCAGCTATTAGCTCTTCATTTGTTAGTTCAGCAGTCCAAAACACTTCCGCCATTCTCTTCTTCAGGGAAGCGTAGTCTTCAGATATCATTTTTACTTTCTCTACGATGTTCCTTTCTTCAAGGAACTTTGTGTGTGTTTCACCCCTAATAAAAGCCTCATCGTTAGCTATTGCAACATGTAGAGGCAGGTTTGTGTCAACACCGTCAATTATGTACCCGTGTAAGGCTCTTCTCAACCTGCAGACAGCTTCCTCTCTGTCGTTACCCCACACTATTAGTTTTGATATCATTGGATCATAGTATGGTGTTATCTCGCATCCCATGAAAACACCACTGTCCACTCTAACACCGATTCCTCCCGGACTTCTGTAGTGCACTATTATTCCGGTTTTAGGCATAAACGTTACTGGATCTTCAGCATAAATCCTGCACTCTATTGCATGACCTCTGAAGTGTATATCTTCCTGACTGTGTTCAAGTTCCTCTCCGTAAGCTATTTTTATCTGGTATTTCACAAGATCTATACCAGTTATCATCTCAGTTACCGGATGTTCTACCTGAATTCTTGTATTCATTTCAAGGAAGTAAAAATTACCGTCATAGTACAAAAATTCCATTGTTCCGGCATTTGTATATCCTATATGTTTAACACCTTTAACAACAATTTTTCCGATCTTCTCTCTTTCGTCCTCGCTAACAACTGGTGATGGTGCTTCTTCAACAACCTTCTGGTGTCTTCTCTGTATGCTGCAATCTCTTTCACCGAGATGTATGGCATTTCCGTGTTCATCCGCAAGAACCTGAAACTCTATGTGCCTCGGTTTTGGCAGGTACTTTTCAATGTATACTGCCGGATCTTTGAAGTACTTTTCTCCAAGAGTTCTTGACCTGTTGTATGCTTTTTCTATCTCTTTCTCATTCCAAGCTATGGATATGCCTATGCCACCTCCACCACCGGATGCTTTGATTGCCACAGGATAGCCAATTTTTTCAGCCCACTCTCTGGCGTCATCCAAAGTTCTGAGTTCGGGGCTTCCCGGCACAACGGGTACGCCGGCTTCACTCATAAGCTTTCTTGCATTTAGCTTTGAACCCATTGCCTTAATCACATCCGGCTCTGGACCTATGAACTTGATTCCCTCCTCCTCACACACTTTGGCAAACTCAGCGTTTTCAGCCAAAAATCCATATCCCGGATGTATTGCTTCAGCCCCACACTTCTTTGCAACCTCGATTATTCTGTCAATGTTCAAGTAACTCTCCTTAGCTTCAGCCCCTCCAATGAGGTATGATTCATCTGCATAAACTCGATGAAAAGAGCGTTTATCGGCTGTACTGTATATGGCAACTGCCTTTATATTAAGTTCTCTACAGGCTCTTATTACTCTTACCGCTATCTCACCTCTATTGGCAACGAGAATTTTGCTAAACATCGCAAGTTTCGTAACAAACCAACATAAATGTTTTTCTACCTTTATTGATTAGTTTGGTCTGTGGTTGTTTACGTTATAGACTCTCCGGCAATATTTCTCAGGAAGATTCATGGTAAAGCTGTTACCGTGCCAGAAGTAGCTGATGAGGTGATAGATGAAGAATCAAGACTTTACTTCTCACTGCGGAATGTGAGAGTTGAAGAGGCTGTAGAACCCTACATCTCAAGAGTAATAGATACCGCAAAGAAGACTGGCGATATACACAAGCTTTCAGTTACAGATATAAAAGTTCTTGCAAAGGCACTGGAGCTTAGCGATTCAGTTATAGTCACCGATGATTACTCAATACAGAATGTTGCAAGAGTTTTGGGTATAGGGGTGGAGGCTGTAACACAGCCGGGAATATCCAAAGCATTTAAATGGGTTAAAATATGTAGGGGATGTGGAAGAAGAGTTGATGGAGATGTCTGTCCTGTTTGCGGTAGTGAAGTCATTTTAAGGAGGGTTAAACGTGAGAAAACTTGAAGATCTTGTACAAAGAGCGAAGAAGCTGAAGGAGAAGGGGCTTACAACAGGAGAAATAGCGGATGAACTGAACATTTCGAGAGAGACAGCTCTCTGGTTACTAACACAGGGAGATATAGCTCCAGCGGACATATATGTTTCTTGGAGAAATGTGGCTAAGAGTGGAGAGAGAATAGCACATATAGCATCAATAATGGCAGACATGATAGAAGAGATTTCTGAACCGGAAGTTGTTATAGGGGTTGCCACAAGTGGTGTTCCTCTTGCAACATTTGTTGCTGAAGAGCTTGACTGTTCTCTGGCTATATTTTATCCAAAGAAATTAAAATGGGAAAGTGAAGAAGAAAAAAGGCTTGAAGGAATTATAAGTGAAAACTTTGCAAGAATTGATGGAAGAAAGTGTGTTGTTGTTGACGACGTAATATCAACCGGGAGAACAATAGAAGATGTTGCAACCTACGCCAAGAAAAGGGATGCAGAAGTAGAATGTGCCTGTGTTATAGTTGACAAGCAAGGTAGAGACAGAATAGCTGGAATACCCGTTATGAGCGTCTTCAGAATAATAAGACTTTAAGCTGATTACGGGGTGAATATACTGTCGAATACACAAGTACCTAAAAATGACGTGTGCATACTGATTCCAACGCTGAATGAAGAGCTGACGATCGGAGAGGTAGTTGAGGGATTCATGAAGCAGGGGTATCACAATATCTTGGTAATAGATGGAAACAGCACTGACAGAACAAGAGAAATAGCCGAGAGAATGGGAGCTAAGGTAGTTATTCAAACGAGTAAAGGAAAAGGGGGCGCCATAAAAGAGGCTTTTGCAATGATAAATTCTCCAGTAGTTGTGATAGTTGATGGAGATGGTACTTACTTGCCTGAAGAAGTAAATATTCTTCTCGAACCGATTAAGAGAGGTTATGCCGACCATGTAATTGGAAACAGATTTGCAAATTTTGAGAAAGGTGCATTCACAAAACTCAACTTGATAGGTAACAAAATAATAAATTTTATATTTAGAATTGCTTACGGGACTGAACTGCACGATATACTTTCTGGCTATAGAGCTTTGACAAAAGAGCTTTACAAAACAGTCAGTCTTGAAAAGTCCGGTTTTGAGGTGGAAACAGAACTTACGGTAGAAACCATAGCTAAGGGTTTTCGTATAGTTGAAGTTCCGATAACCTACAGAAGGAGAAGTGGAAAGACAAAATTAAACCCTGTAAAAGATGGATTGAAGATAGGAATGGCTATTTATGACATGTTAAAGAAGTATAGTCCGGGAAGATACTTTTACTTTATAGGTCTTGTGATGATGATTACTGGTTTTTGTATAGGAATATATGTTGTAAAAGATTGGTTCAGGCATGTAACTCACTACTTGTTAGCAATTCTAACCGCCTTACTCATAATTCTTGGATTACAGATTATAGTATTTGGTACAATTACAGATTTGCTTTATAGAGGAAATGTAGAACTGAGAAAAGAAGTTAGAAAGATGAGTAAAGAGATTGAGGAACTCAAATGCACTCTTGAAGATAATAATTCTAAAAGGAGCTGAGTTTAAATGCTGGAAATACCGGAAAACTGGAGTGTAAAGGAAATTGAGGAGCTATTTCATGCAAATTTACATGATCTTGGAATACTTGCGAACTCTTTTAACAGCGATACTGTAACGTTTGTTGTAAACAGACATATAAACTACACCGATGTATGCATTTCCAAATGTCCCCTGTGTGCATTTCACAAAAACAGGGAAGAAGGTTACCTTATGAGCGTAGAGGAGGTATTGAAAAAAGCTGAGGAAGCAGTCAGACTCGGAGCTACAGAACTACACATAGTCGGAGGGCACAATCCGGATGTAAGTATAGAATACTTTGAGGACATGTTCAGGGCAATAAAAAGCAAGTTTCCTGATGTAATAATAAAGGCTTTGACAGCAACAGAAATCCACTTTCTAAGCAAGATTGAAAAGACGAGTGTTGCGGAAGTTTTGGACAGGCTTAAGAGTGCTGGCTTACAGGCAATGCCGGGCGGAGGAGCTGAAATACTTGACGACAGTATAAGAGCGAAGATATGCCCAAACAAAGCCAATTCTGAGGAATGGCTGAATGTTATGAGATGTGCACACAAGCTTGGAATAAAGAGTAATGCAACAATGCTATTCGGTCATATTGAGAATTACAGGCACAGGGCAAAGCATCTGTATAGGCTCTGGAAACTGCAAGAAGAAACAGAAGGTTTCCTCGCTTTTATACCGTTGGTTTTTCATCCAGAAAACACCATGCTGAAAAAGATGGGGCTTGTTGAAAGGAGGACAGATCCAGTTGACATTCTAAGGACAGTGGCAGTTTCAAGGATAGTTCTTAGTAATTTCAAAAGTGTAAGGGCGTACTGGGTCATGCTCGGAGAGAGACTTGCAAGTGTTGCTCTGTGTTACGGAGCTAACGATGTTGATGGAACGTTAATTGAAGAAAAAGTAACTCATGCTGCAGGAGCTAAAACCCCAGTATATCTTCCTGTAGAAAAATTAATGTGGATAATAAAAGGAGCTGGAAAGAGAGCGGCTGAAAGAGATACTTTCTACAATATCTTGAGGGTCTTTTGAGAGCTTAGTAACTCTCAAAGAACAGCACAAAATTTTTATTAGAGTATGATGAGCTGCTTGGAAAACTGCTTGAAGTTTGCTTAGCATCGGGTGTAATTTAGTAAACTGTTTAAACAACACAGGAGAGGTAGTGTAAATGATTGAGAGCTGGGTTGAATATACAATAGTCAACAAAGCCCTGAATAATCTTGTAAACAACGTAAAATCAATTAATGAAGTTAAATCTGCTTTAAAACACATAATAAGTGCTGGAGGCAAAAGAACAAGACCAGTAATATCCCTTCTTAGTGGTAAGCTGTGCGGTGGTAACTGGGAAGATGTAATAAATATAGCTTTGGCGGTTGAATTGATTCACACTGCAAGTTTAGCTCATGATGATGTAATAGATAAGGGAGTTGTTAGAAGAAACGTTGAAACGCTACACGTAAAGTACGATACAACCATAGCAATTCTTGTTGGCGACTGGCTAATCTCAAAATCAATAGAACTCGTCTCAGCGTACGGAGAGGAGATAATAAGCGATTTTGCAAGGATAGGTATGCTGATGGCTGAGGGAGAAGTACTTGACGTCTACAGTATCAGGGACTCAAATTTTGGAGAGGGAGATTATTTTAGATGTATAGAATCAAAAACTGCCTCTCTTTTTGCATTCTGTTCTGAGAGTGCATGCAGAATTGTAAATAATGACCCAAATGATTGTAAAAAAATGTACAAGTACGGTAATAACTTAGGAATAGCCTATCAGCTTGTTGATGATCTTCTGGAATATCTTGAAATTCTTGAAGATAAGAGATCAGAATTTGAGTCAAAGACTCTACCAATGATATATGAAGAAAGGTATGGTTTTGAAGAGGCTATTGCAAAAACTCTCGAACACATAAAGAAGTACAGCGCAAAGAGTAAAGAAGCTCTTTCGGACTTTGAAAATTGTGAAAGTAAGGAGAAACTTCTTATAATGGTTGAATACATGACTACATCACTTCTTAAAAGTTATGTCGGCAGGAACAAAAAAGTGATAAAAATGCTTGAAAGTATATAAAATCTAAAATGTTTAATATTGCTACATAGAAAGCCGTTTATGCCACACAGCTTTCAGGATGAGGATCTTGTCAGGAAGTGCGTTTTCACTCTCGCCCTGTCTTTTGGTCTGGGTTTAATTCTTTTGCTCTGGGCATACGGGTTGTATGGAATTTCAAAAACTTTTAAGATATTTTTTTACCCGCAGTACGTGGCACTCATTTTCGCTTTATTTTACATACTCTTTTCGATCTTGCTTGAACACAGAGGTGCTGAGGTGCCATACCTGTTTATAAGTGGAGCTATCATCTCAGCTCTTGCAACTTTCTTTGTTGTGTGTGTTGTTAATGGTATTCTCTGGCTGCGTAATAGGGGATTGCCAGATTTCAATACAGCACTCCTTGAAATGTCAATTTGTTCGGTAGTTGCATTCATAATGCTTAAACTAATCACTGCCAATAACAAAGCTTAAATATGCGAGAGTAAAGTCTCACAAAAATACGAGCAAGGAGGAGTTTGAGTTGGCAGAAATTACGGAAGTAAGAATATATAAAGCCAGAAGTGATGGAGCTGTAAAAGCGTATGCATCTGTATCTCTTGACAACGAGTTTGTTGTCAAGGGTTTGAAAGTGCTTGAAGGAGAAAATGGTCTTTGGGTAAGCATGCCAAGTAGGAAGTTGAAGGATGGAAGTTTTCAGGACATATTCCATCCCGCAAGTAAGGAAGCAAGAGAAAAGATAGTGAATGCTGTTCTTGAAGAGTACAGAAAGCAGACTTAGGCACATCTAAGAAGTTTTATTTACAGATTTTAAAGGTTTTTGTTCAATATTATTTTGTTTATTTTGAGCTGGTTGTTAATTCACTGAGCGAAAGAAAGTTTTATTCCGCAACCGAACATTGCCTATGCCAGTAAAAATTCTTGCTATTGGAGATACCCACATCCCGGACAGAGCAAGTGATATTCCAGCAAGCATTAAGGAGTTTATAACCGGTAGCTATGATATTCTTGTGTTTACAGGAGATCTAACAGCAAAAAGTGTACTGTTAGATATCTCCAGAATATGTAACGTGAAGAAAATTTATGCTGTTAGGGGAAACATGGACAGTTTATCACTACCTCTAAGGGAAAGCTTCAGGGCTGGAAACTTAAAATTTGGTGTAATTCATGGTCATGGAATTTATCCAAGGGGTGATAGAAGACAGCTCGAGAGCTTGGCTTTGGAGATGAATGTTGAGGTACTTATTACTGGGCATACCCACAGTCACGACATTTACAAAGGAAAAGTCCTAATTCTCAATCCCGGATCTGCAACTGGAGTCTGGGGCGGGGGGAATGCATCTTTGATACCTTCAGCCATGAAGCTGGAGGTTTCCGGGAGAGAAGTCAAAGTAAACCTGTGTTTAGATGGAGAAACCGAACTGTACAGGTTTAGTCTTTAACCTTGTTAATACAACTATCGTTCGGTATAACTATCGTATCACTATCGTATCGCTACTATCGATGTAACTTCAGATCTTAAAGTCCGTACAAAACCGGCAAAGTTAAAATGGATATACCTCAATTAACCAATTTATGTCCGCTACTATAGTGGTTGGTGGATTTTGGGGAGATGAGGGAAAGGGTAAGATAATTGCCCACTTAGCATACTCGGATAAACCAAGCATCATAGCAAGAGGAGGAGTCGGACCAAACGCTGGACATACTGTGGAAGTTGGGGGACAGAAATTTGGAGTCAGAATGATTCCTTCCGGATTCGTGTACCCGGATGCAAAACTCTTAATCGGAGCGGGAGTTCTTGTAAATCCTGAGGTTTTTTTGAAAGAAGTGGAGCTTCTTAAGGTTGAGAACAGAGCAAGAGTGGACTACAGATGTGCAGTGATAGAGCCAAAACACATAGAAGAAGATAGATCAAGCGATCATCTTAAGGGCAAGATAGGTTCTACTGGCACCGGGTGTGGACCCGCAAATAGAGACAGAGTTATGAGAGTAGCAAAACAGGCAAAGGACATTGAAGAACTCAGGGCTTTTCTTGCCGACGTTCCACTGGAAGTTAACGAAGCTCTTGACAGGGGGGAATTCGTACTTGTGGAGGGAAGTCAGGGTTTTGCTCTTAGCCTTTACTACGGTACTTATCCGTACGTTACATCCAAGGATACTACCGCATCTGCTATAGCGTCAGATGTCGGTGTTGGTCCAGCAAAAGTCGATGAAGTTGTTGTCGTTTTCAAGAGTTTCCCAACAAGAGTTGGTTCTGGACCATTTCCAACAGAAATGCCGCAGGAAGAAGCTGAGAAGTTGGGTATAATAGAGTATGGAACTGTTACTGGGAGGAGGAGAAGAATAGGCTACTGGGACGGTAAGCTTGCTCGATATTCAGCAATGGTAAATGGAGCAACACAAGTAGCTCTGACGGGAATAGATAAATTCGACAAAGATTGTTATGGTATTAGAGAGTGGGAAAAACTAACACCAAAAGCCAAGGAGTTTATTGAAAAAGTTGAGGATGACGTCAGAGCTCCAGTAACTCTGATCTCCACGGGACCCGAGCTTCAGCAGATAATCGATTTGAGGAAGGAAAAATTATAAGCTATATTTTTAATTTATTTATTTATGATTAGTAAAAGTTTAACGAAGATCACAAATTAAGTTTATAATCCGAGGAAGGAACCATCTTTTTATGGTGAGAGTCATTGCTACTGGAACTTTCGACATAGTTCATCCGGGGCACATAACTTTCCTCAGGGAAGCAAAGAAACTTGGAGATGAGCTTATAGTTATTGTAGCAAGAGAAAAAAATGTAAGACACAAACCAAAGCCAATAATACCTGAGGAACAGCGTAGAAAAGTCGTGGAAGGTATAAAATATGTTGACAGGGCAATACTTGGTGACGAAAATGACATGTTTAGACCCATACTTGAATTGAAGCCTGATATAATTGCACTTGGCTATGACCAGCACTTCGATGAAGGATGGCTACAGAAAGAACTTGAGAAGAGAGGAATAAAAGCAAAAGTTGTTAGAATAAAAGTTAAGGAAGATTGTGAATTTTGTTCTTCTAAGAAGATAATAAAAAGGGTTGCCGAACTTGCAAAGAGGAGAGTTGAGGAATTTGAAAAGGAAAAAGCTAAAGAGGCGAATATTCTGTCTGTCTGATGCGAGGTGTTTGCATGGATGTTGACGATATGCTGATGATACCCGGACCCGTTCAGTTACACAGCAGAATATCAAGGGCAATGTCTAAACAAATGATCGGGCATAGGGGGAGTAAGTTCAGTGAAACAATGGCATACTGTGTGGAAGGGCTTAAGGAGATGTTTGGGACAAAAGGCGATGTATATCTGATTACTGGATCAGGAACAGCCGGACTTGAAGCTGCAATAGCTTCTTTCTCAAGTGTAAAGAGAATTACCTGCGTTGACAACGGAAAGTTCGGTGATAGGCTCGGTAGAATTGCTTCCCGTTACACGAAAGTTGATGTTGTGAGATTTGAATGGGGAAAAGCTATCGAAATCGAGGATGTTGAAAAAAGCATTGCAGAGGGAAGTGAAGCTTTAGCTTTCGTTCACAATGAAACATCAACCGCCATGCTAAACCCAGCGAGAGAATTAGCCAAACTTGCCAAGAAGTACGACTGCATAACATTGATGGATGCCATAACAAGCGTTGGTGGAGACTATGTAAAGATGGACGAGTGGGGAATTGATGTTGCAATCGTTGGCTCTCAGAAGTGTTTGGGAATTCCTCCCGGTCTTGCAGCAGTTGCTGTATCCAATGAGAGAGTGTGGGACTTCTACAACGAAAAGTGCCCGTTTTACCTTGACCTTTCAGCATACAGAAAAAAGGCTAAAGACAACCAGACTCCTTACACACCGGCAGTTTCGCTCTTCTTCGCTCTCGAAGAGGCTGTAAAAATGGTTAGGGAAGAAGGGTTGGAGAACAGAATAAAGAGACACAGAACACTGGCAAAAGCTGTGAGAGAGTGGGCTAAAAACGCCGGACTTGAACTGTTCCCGCAACCAAATGAAATCAGCGATTATTCCAATACAGTCACCGCAATAAACCTGCCTGAAGGAGTTACAGACAGGGAGCTAAGGGGAACATTACTCAGAGAGTACGGTATAACGATTTCCGGAGGTCAGGAACACTTGAAGGGAAAGATATTCAGAATAGGAAACATGGGCAATATTGGTAAAAGGGAAATAGTAACTACCTTGGCAGCAATAGAGGACATTCTGAGCAGGTTTGATGCCTGTAAGCCTGCACTCTATGCAGCTTTTGAAGTTTTAAGAAGTTTGTAAAATTATATGATGGTTTATTTTTCACAGATTTTTTTAACCGGATTAACCGCAACTTTCATAAATCTGGCTTCCCCACCTTTTATAGGGCTCGTGGTCTAGCGGTTATGACGCCGCCCTTACGAGGCGGTGATCCCCGGTTCGAATCCGGGCGAGCCCATTTACAATATTTTAATATTTGTTTTAGTTTCGTGCTAACTATAAGGTAACTATAAGGTAATTAAAATTAAAGTATCTGTTTTACATATAAACAAAGTTAATTACAAGATGTTAAACCAAAAGCCTTAATCTCTCGTTGTATTATCAGCTACAATGGCGGTCACTCTCGACAGATTCTTTCCACTTTTCGACGAAAAAGTTGTAGATAGTAGAAAAGTTACACTTCTTGAAGAAATTAGAAAGTACCATGACAACCTAATAAGAGAAGCTGAAAAAGTTTATGATGTTGCTAAAAAAGCAAGGAAGAAGGGTTTAGATCCATCTCTCGAAGTTGAAATACCGGTAGCAAGAAACATGGCGGAGAGGGTAGAAAGACTTCTCCACTTGGATGGAATAGCTGACAGGATAGTAGAACTTGAAGAGAAAGGAATAAGCAGAGAAAGTGTTTGCTTTCATATTGCCGATGATATAATAAAAGGAAAATTCGGCAAATTTGACAGGTTAGAAGCAATAGAGCTTGCCATTCGAAGTGCAGTAGCAATACTTACAGAAGGAGTTGTTGCAGCACCAATAGAAGGTATAGCCAAGGTTGGTATAGGCAGAAACGATGATGGTAGCGATTTTCTTAAAATATACTATGCAGGGCCGATAAGAAGTGCTGGGGGTACAGCACAGGTAATATCCGTATTAGTTGGTGATTTTGTAAGAAAAAAACTCGGAATTTCGAGATATAAACCAACGGAGCAGGAGATACTTAGATACTGCGAGGAAATACCACTCTACAAAAAAGTTGCTAACTTGCAGTACCTTCCAAGTGATACGGAAATAAAAATTATAATTTCAAATTGTCCTGTATGCATAGATGGAGAACCCACTGAAGATGTTGAAGTTTCAGGCTATAGAAATTTACCGAGAGTTGAGACAAACAGAGTTAGAGGTGGCATGTGCTTAGTAGTAGCTGAAGGATTGGCTCTGAAAGCACCTAAGCTAAAAAAGCTTGTAGATGGTCTTTCAATAGAGGGCTGGGAATGGATAGACAGACTGATAAAGAAAGATGAGGACAGTGAAGGCAAAAATGAAGGTAAAAAAGATGGTGTAAAGCCAAAAGATAAGTACCTGTCAGATATTGTTGCTGGAAGACCTGTTTTCAGTCATCCATCGTGTAAAGGGGGATTCAGACTCAGATACGGTAGAGCAAGAAATTCAGGTTTTGCAACAGTCGGAATAAACCCTGCAACAATGGTAATATCTGATAACTTCATAGCTATAGGAACACAGTTAAAAATAGAGAGACCGGGAAAAGCTGGTAGTGTCGTTCCTGTAACTTCCATAGAAGGACCGACAGTCAGGCTTAAAAATGGTGATGTGATCAGAATTGACAGTTATTCCGAGGCTTTAAAGCTTAGAGATTATGTTGAAGTAATACTTGATATGGGTGAAATTCTAATAAACTTTGGAGATTTCCTTGAAAACAACCATCCATTGCTCCCGTCTCCATTTGTTTATGAATGGTGGGTTCAGGAGTGCAGGAAAGCGGGTGTACCCTCAAAGTTTCTGAAAGAAAAAATTGATGAAGATTTAGCTTTAAAAATTTGTGACGAATATGGAGCACCTCTGCACCCCGAATATACTTACCTCTGGCACGATTTAAGCTGTGAGGAGGTAACGTTTCTCAGAAACTGGCTCTGTGAGTGCGGGAAGGTGGAAGGCAGGATAGGAATTCTTACCGTAAAACCCAATGATGAAGGAAAGAAAATTCTTGAAAAATTACTTGTACAACATAAAGTTAGAGACGGCTTGTTTGTGATAGAAAAGTGGAAGGTACTTGCGAGATGTCTCGGATTGGATGAAACGCTGAAAGAGAAAGTTCAGCTTCCAGAGAATGCTACATCACCTCTTGAACTTGTAAGAAGACTATCCGGGCTTGATATAAGAGCCCGCTCTCCATGGAGAATTGGGGCAAGAATGGGTAGACCTGAGAAGGCAAGAGAAAGAAAAATGAGTCCACCACCACATATTTTATTTCCGCTTGGACAGGCGGGTGGAAAAACGAGAGACATAAAAAATGCTGTTAATTACACCTCATCCTACAACTCCGCAAAGGGAGTGATAAATGTTGAGGTTGCAGTTAGAAGATGTAAAAAATGCGGAAAAGAAACATTCTGGCTTAAGTGTGAGTGTGGCGGACTTACCGAGCAGGTTTACTACTGTCCAAAGTGCAGAATAAAAGTTGGTAGTGAAATCTGTCCAAAGTGCAAAGAAGAAACAATTGCACACACGAGGAGAGATGTGAATATCAGGGAACTTTACGAGAAAGCACTAGAAAATCTTGGGGAAAGAAACAATCTTTCAACGATAAAGGGTGTTATGGGAATGACATCAAAACTTAAGATTCCAGAAAGACTTGAAAAAGGAATCCTTAGAGCAAAACATGGAGTTTATGTGTTTAAAGATGGAACGGCCAGATTTGATATGACAGATATACCGATCACACACTTCAGACCAAGAGAAATAGGAATTAGTGTTGAAAAACTGAAAGAACTTGGATATGAGCATGATTGGAAGGGTAGAAAACTCAGGAGTGACGATCAGATTGTAGAATTAAAACCTCAGGACGTTATACTGGCTAAAAAAGCTGGAGAGTACCTTGTGAAGGTTGCCAAATTTGTAGACGAGTTACTTGTAAAGTTTTACGGATTAGAACCATTCTACAAAGTTGAGAGACCTGAAGATCTCATAGGTCATCTTGTAATTGGACTCGCACCCCACACCTCTGCTGGTGTACTTGGTAGGATAATAGGTTTTGCTGATGTTCTGGCTGGATACGCTCATCCATACTTCCATGCGGCAAAGAGAAGAAACTGCGACGGAGATGAAGACTGTGTTATGCTTTTACTTGACGGACTGCTCAACTTCTCCAAGGCTTACCTGCCGGATAAAAGAGGCGGGAAAATGGATGCACCATTGGTCTTGACAGCTATAGTCGATCCAAGAGAGGTTGATAGCGAAGTTCACAACATGGACATAGTTGAGAGCTATCCGCTTGAGTTTTACGAGGCAACTCTAAGATATGCCAATCCAAAGGATGTCAGTGGACTGATCGAAAAAGTTGGAGACAGGCTCGATACGGATTACAAAGATTGTTGCTTGGCATTTACTCACGACACCAGAGACATAACCATGGGTGTTAAGGAAAGTGCTTACAAATCCCTGAAGTCGATGCAGGAAAAGGTTAGGGCTCAGATGGCTTTAGCAGAAAAGATAAGTGCCGTCAACGAAGACGATGTTGCTGAAAGAGTGATAAACAGACACTTTCTGCCAGACATAATAGGAAACTTGAGAGCATTCTCAAGACAGGAGTTCAGGTGTGTTAATTGCAATACTAAGTACAGAAGAGTTCCCCTATCGGGCAAGTGCCTAAAGTGTGGAGGTAACTTAACACTTTCAGTTCACTTTGGTTCAATAAAAAAATATCTTGACCTTTCCATTGAATTAAGTGAGAAATACAGGGTTAGTGAGTACACCAAACAAAGATTAAAATAGATGTAGAAATAAGATCCATATTCGAGAGCGAAACAAATAAACAGGTAAGCATCGCTGAATTTTTCTAATTATCTAATTATATATTATTCTAAATTAAATTTTAAATACTATTTTAATTACGATACAACACCCGATCTATTGGCCTGTTATGAGCTGGTGTGCTTTCTTCAACCCATCCTCCCTACCAAGAACGTAGAGTAAGTCTCCCTTATAAACCTTGGTGTCTGGGTCGGGAAATATTATTTCACCGTTTCTTTCTATAGTTACAACAATGCACCCCGTAAGCTTTCTAATCTCTGTATCTTTTAAAGGAATATCGTGAAACTTATCATTCTTCAGTTCCATTTTCTCAAGCATAAGTGTACCCATTTTTCCAATTATTTCTATGAAGTCAGCAGCAGTTGGACGCGTTACGGCAACACAAACTTTTCTAGCTGAATCGTGATAGGGCGAGAGAAGCATATCAGCTCCCGCTCTCTTAAGCTTTTTCTCTCCGCCCGGAGTTCTGAGTACAGCTATAGCAAATACTTTTGGATTTAAGTCCTTCGCAACCATAACCGCAAAAGCGTTTACCGAGTCACTGTTAGTGCAGGCAACAATACATTTTGCCCTTCTTATTCCTGCTCTCTCAAGCACATCTTCTTCGGTGCAATCTCCCTGAATTGCTATAATTCCATCTTCCCTTGCACTTACAACTCTCGTGGTATCTAAATCTATAACAACTACATTCTTCAATTCTTTTATAAGTTCCTTTGCCATTTCTTTACCCATCCTACCGTAACCACAAATTATACAGTGGTCTTCCATTTTTTCCAGCACTTTTTTCCACCTCTCAATTCTTTTTTCAAGAAGAATAGGAAGTATGGCATCAACTGAATATAGGAATGTGGCAACACCAAATATCATGAGAAACATGGAAAGAACTTTTCCAGCTACAGTAAGTTTACCCACTTCCCTATAACCTGTTGTTGTTATAGTAATTATAGTCATATACAGGCAATCAAACCAGCTCCAACCTTCCAATAAATGGTAACCAACCGTACCCAAAAGTGTAACACTAACTAATAAACCAATCACTCTTAGAACTTCTCCTCTCAAATCACCGTTTTTTCCTCTAATTTCAAGCCCATGTCTCATTTAAATGTTATTTCGAAAAATTTAGTAATATATCTGTCGTTCAGCTGATGATGGTGATACTTCAAGCTATATCCCTCGAAGTGTCTATCTGCACACCTTCACTTATGTAAAACTTGAATGTTTCAAGCATCGGAGTTTTGTCTCTGATCTTGGGAATTGCCAGTCTGCTGCTCATTCTATCTCCAACTCTCTCGGTGTCTATGTCAAATACAACGTCACTCACATCCAAGACCATGTTGACTATATCTATAGGGTGGACGTTCTTCATCAGATATATGTAG
>QNXS01000047.1 GCA_003978865.1 Archaeoglobus sp.
ATAGAAGAGAACATATCAAAGGCAGCAGGATCAATCTCTGGAGAGTTTTTAAGTATTGAAGATTTTGTTGAATTAATAAGAAAGTGCGGGAGAATTCCAGCTGAAAGAGATACTCTTTACAGAATTTTAAAAGTTTTTTGATGGATATACAATATTTATATGGTATTCTCTCAACATCTCATCCAATCTTCATTTTCGCAACTCCATACTTAAAACAAATAGCTAAATTATCTCCTATTCTAACGGGACACAACCATATTACTCTAAATCAAAAATAAATCAACTATAAACCGGGATCTCTTATCAAAGGTTATAGATAAACTGGAAAAAAGAGAAACAAAGAAGGCTTTAGCAAGATGCAAGATAACACCAGTCAATGACTTAGGATTATTTTAGCCATGTTTTTTGAATTAGAGATTTATTATGCTCGTTAACGAGTTTGCTGATATTGGACTGATAATATCGCTCGACTTAAATCCTTTCAGGAAAAAGGAATTTGAAGAATAAACCCTAAGACGATTTTAATCGATTACAAAATCAGAATGCCTTTGTTCTTCCACGTCTATCCTGTAAATATCCACGAAAGTCGTATGTATCCTCTAATCTTGAAAATGCTGAAGAGGAGAAGTCTGATAAGGTTTGAAGATGCTATCCTTATGGATAGAGGATTTTATACCTACAAGAACTACTTAATCGGGATAATATATTGTATCGCCATTGATAATTCCAAGGGAGAAATTCAGATTGGAGAAGCTTAATGGATGATTAGTTATCCTCTAACGTCTTTAACTCTAAAAACATTGAGAATGAGAAGAGGAGATATAGAAAGCTTGCAAAGAGGTTGTTTGAAAGATTGAAGAATTTGAAGAAATTGAGGAGTACAATAGGAGATGTGATAAAATTGGGGAAAGAAGCGTACAGTTTGAAGATTGCACCATTCTTTCGAGTCTGTGAAAGAGAGAACATCCGTTTCTATCCTATTAACAGGGATGACTTTTGATTGTTTTCAGGGAGAGAAAGGTCATTCAGAAATTATCAGAGTATCAGAGTGATGAGATGAAGAAGACCATACAATATTTAAATATTTAATTTAAGTTTATTAAATTTATTAAATTGTTTAACACGCATAAACTCTAACGATCTGCATTCTTTGAAAGTTTGACTTTAAGTGTAACAATCTCAAATCCACCTATGTCGAACATTACACTCCTTCCACTGATTTTGAATTCTCGTCCATCGACTTCATCCTCTATCAGATTTAGCTCCTTGACTTTCTCAACATCTCTGAAAAATTCAATTTTTGCTCTTTTTTTCTCACCTTCAGCTTCGTAGACTCTAACAACAACTTCATTCTCCTGAGCATCAACTCCAACCTTTAAAGCGGTCAGAATTACACTATCGGGCTCCACTTTAACAAAGCTCATAGACTCAGGCAGTTTTTTGTTTCTATCTACCTGAATGGACATGAGCGGATAGTTAAATTCGTATCCTATCTTGTACGACTTTGCACTCTTCCAATCTCCATCATGTGGATAGGCAGAATAGTGGAACTCGTATCTCTTCAACTCCATGGCATCTGGAACTGGAATTACTGGCCCCTCTTTACCGTGAGACAGCAGGTCAACACTTCTTAAGAGGGTCAGATAGATGCAGTTGTCTCTTACCTCATTTTCTGGATTCCCTCTATTTACTATGGTAACTCCCCTATTTCCGTCGCTGTAATCGATCCATCTTAGAGCGGGATAAACACCTGAAGGCTTCTCAACCCATCCTTCGGGATTGAAGTAGTAAATGTTTGTTTTTCTGTTAATCGCCCCGAACTGTGTTTCACATGTATAGCAGTCGCTGAATATCTTCGTTCTAAAGCGGGTTCTTATTCTGGTTCTTGGATGTCTGTTGTTTATTACTGTAACAAAATCTATTCTCGGTAGATCTCTGTAGATTATTATCTTTTTATCTATTGTTATATAGTTATGTCTCCAGAATACTGGTTTCCATTTATCGGTAAGTCTATATGGCCATATAAGCGAGTAGTATCGGTCTGTTACATTTATTATAAAACGCAGAGGGGTTCTTTCAACACTTATATTCTCGACATCAAATCTCCCAAATCTTATTCCTTCTCCCCCCTCTGTGTGAACGGGTGTGTCTATGTCCTCTATATGATGATACAGATTGCCAGCTTCACTCTCTATGATTATCTCATTTCCTTCAACAAATATCTCCTCTCCATTTTTGAACGCGATTATTAGACCGTTCTCAGGTGAATAATAGACATTGAAGAATTTATTGGATACGACATTGGCTTTTTCTTTGAGTTCCTTACTTGGACTCTCCGCCGGTTCGTATTCAATAATCCTATAAACTTTAAAACCAAGAGGAGGTACTTTTGCAACAAACCCTATCTTTGCATATCTTATCGATCCATCGTAATACCGACTCTCTTTTATTATTTCAACTTTTCTTTCGTCTTTACCGCACTTTACTCCTCTGATGTCTCTGATTACACCTCTATCAAAGGAAAGATCAGCCTCCACCCAGTTTTCTACCTCCCACGACAGCGGATTAAATACTATAATGTCTCCGGTATAATCACCTTTACAGCACTCAATTATATCAGAAAAAGTGTCGTTTAGTAGGTGCGGTACTTTTACTTTCAGAAATTCTATGTTATACTTAACCTCAGTGTATCCGTCGTCAGCTCCTGTTCCGGGGATTACATCGTGAAAAGCATTGAACAGTATTTTTCTCCAGCAATTCTCAATTTCTTCTTCATGTCTAAATCCGCAAACAAGATGACAGATTGCATCAAACCTTTCCAGAGTCAGCAGGTCACTTTCGAGCTCTCTCTGATTAATTTTTATCCATATTCTGCTTGAAGCTGTATCCGGAAAAACAGGAGAGTACTTACCGCAGTACATTTCTCCTCTTCTGACAGGCAGTTTATCCGCATACTTTTCGACTTCTCTGAAGAATTCAACGGGAGTGGATATTCTCATCTCCGAGCTGTCGTGAGTTCTATTCCACCTTTCAACAGCTTCAATTACCTCCTCCTGAGGAGGGGTAGAACCGCTACCAGAAGGCATGAGTATATGATTGCCAAAAGCACACTCCTTCAAAATTCTGTAGCTCTCCTCAAATCTGTTTACGTACAAACCTGCTCTGTATCCAAGAGGAAAACTGTGAGCGATTATCCTTGTTCCATCAAGACCTTCCCAGAGAAATTCGGATGGTGACCTTTCGGAGTATCCTCTTCGAAAAGCTACATACTTGTAACCACTTTTAGTATAAATTTGAGGAAGCTGTGCATTCAGCCCAAAACCATCAGCCTGCCACATCACAACTGCATCAAATCCAAACTTTTCCCTTAGATATCTTTTACCTACAAGAATTTCCCTTACCAGTACTTCTTCCTGAGGTAACATTGTGTCGGGCATAAGGTATTCTCCATCTGCAATTTCGATTCTACCAATTTTTATATATTCTGATATTTTTTCAAAAAGTTCAGGATATCTATTCTCTATTTCTTCAAGAAGAAAAGTCTGTTCAATAAGGAACTTGTATTCCTTTCTTTTTTCCATTATTTCTATAACTTTTTTTAGAATAAAGTCTATATTTATATAGAAGTAATCTTCTTTAGTGAATACCCATACAGCATCATAGTGTGTATGCGGAACGATGTAAATTATATCCTTTGCCTCATTTTGCGAGTCGCCAACATCCAGAGAACTTGTGCTCATACTCATTGCGAGCAAATGTGCAGAGTGAAATATATAATTATTCTTAAAAAAGCTATGATGGCTACGTGTACACGGATGAATGGAATAATATTAAAAAATTTGTATCTCTCCAACAATTTCAACTTTTTACTACTTTTTGCAGTTATCTCTCATTCTGGTATTTGGAGCAAAGTTTTTCAACGTAATTTTTAACGTTCTCTATTTTAACTTTAACAGTTCCCAAGTAGTTTTCAGGAGTAAGAAGCTCTCTTATCTCCTCAGCACTAAGCAATTTTGAAATTTTCTCGTCCTCAAGCAGGGATTCTTCGAAGCTCTTTCCCCCATAAGCTTTCATTGCAGCCATTCTAACTCTCTCGTGGGCTTCTTGCCTGTTCATACCTTTCTTTGTCAGAGCGACCATAACAGCTTCACTAAGGTTTAGCCCCATCAACCTTCTGAGATTTTCTTTTGCTCTTTCTTCATTAACTTCCAGTCTCTCTACAACTTTTATCATCTTTGTAAGTATGTGGTCTGCAAGAACTGAACTCTCCACGAGAGTTATCCTCTCACAAGATGAATTTGTCAGGTCTCTTTCTTCCCAGAGAATTGAACTCTGTCTCTGGGGTTCAACAAATCCCCTGATCACTCTTGCAAGTCCACACACATTTTCGCAGTCTATTGGATTTTTCTTGTGTGGCATTGTTGAACTTCCAACTTGCTTTTCACCGAAACTCTCCATAAGCTCAGAAACCTCAACCCTTTGAAGTATCCTTATATTGGTGGCAATCTTCTCAAGAGTTGCTGAGAGATTTGCGAGAAAAGATAGGTACTCACAGTAGTGGTCTCTCGGTATAATTTGAGATGAAATTAAAGCGGGTTTCAAACCAAGCTCCTTCATAACCTCCCTTTCTATGTTTATACCATCTTCTCCAAAGGCAGCCTGACTCCCCACCGCACCGCTGAGCTGTCCAACTATCAATCTTGGTTTTAACTCCTCAAGCCTTTCTAAGTATCTGGCAACTTCAGCAGCCCAGAGAGCAAATCTGAATCCATACGTTGTTGGGAGTGCAGCCTGTCCGTGAGTCCTTCCGAGGCAGATTGTGTTTTTATGTTTAATTGCTTTTTCAGTTAGAGCTAAAGCAAGTCTGGATATTTTTGTCCCGAGTAGCTTTAAAGAATCTCTCAGCTGAGTTGCAGTTGCAGTATCTGTTATATCGTTTGATGTCGCCCCAAAGTGAATCCACCTTGCAGCCTCCGGACTAACTTTCCCAACTTCCTCGGAGATTGCCCGCACCAATGCCATTACATCGTGTTTTATTTCTGCTTCTATAGCCTTCACTCTTTCTGGAGTTATATTTAATGCAGCTTTCTCGGCTTTTTTTACTTCTTCTTCACTCAAGTATCCTCTCCTTGCAAGAGCTTTGAGCAGAGCAATTTCAACGGAGATCATTCTATTTATCTTTGATCTCTCACTCCAAATTGACTTCATTTCCTCTGTACCGTACCTGTAATCTATTGGATGAACTGCGTCCATACTTTCACGTCTCCCTCAGTTAGTTGAAACTTGCGATAGTAGAAAATACTTTATAATCCACGCTTAGTGGATCGGTAAGAAACTTCAATCTATCTATATCTTCTACAAGAGAGTACATGTTTTCATTCTTGGATATTCCGAGCCATTCTGGTATTACAGGTTTTACAGTTTTTACTTCTGGAGCAACATAATTTTTATTTGCTATCCATCCACTTGTCGTATAGTAGTAGCAGGCACCTCTTAGTTTTTTATATGGTTCATATATTGAGTTAAAGTTTCTACAAACCCAGTTTGCCATTTTTAACGTTTTATTTGATGGGTTTATTGTTACGTGACCGTAGTCTGGTGGAACTATTACTTTATCTCCTTTCCCTGCCAAAACTGCAACAACATCCTTTATTTCACTATCCTTACTGCCCCTCTTCTGAAGCAGGTATATTGCTTTTCCTTCAAGAACCTCGTATATTTCTGTATAGCTGACACCATCAGCTCTTGGATGATAGTGGCCATAAGTTTTTATATATTCTTCCCCAATCCTCGCTGGAGGAATTATCGTTATATCGTAGCGTAAAGAATACCTTAGTATTTTTTTTCTGTCTTCTTCACACTCGTATAGATCTCTGTACATGTAGTACGCTGGAAAATCTTTTTTTAGTGAATTGGGATACGCAAGAACACATTTCAACTGAAATGCCGTTCTAATATCCGGTTTTCTGATGGTTATTCCAAACTTTAGCTCGGATCCTTCGAATTTCGAGCTCATAGATGTGTTCGGATTGAAAAATAAAAATATTTTGGGATTTTGTTTGAAGTTAAATAGCTTAGTGTTTTCTTTCACTATACTCAGCTTCAACTTCTTCTCTCGGAATTAGTCAGAATCCAGAATCGTATTCAGAATTATATTTATATCTCAAACACGTAAGTTGAATGTGTTTGACCTCCATATCCACTCGATGTACTCTGACGGAAAAGGTAGTGTGGAAAGCATAGCAAAGAAAGCTAAGGAGAGGGGCTTAAAGGTAATAGCTATAGCTGATCATTCATCAGAACACCCTCTCGGTCTAAATGAGGGAAAGGCAATTAGAAGGAGGACTGAAATCGATTACTGTCAGGACAAGTACGGAATCAGAATAGTTGATGCAGTGGAGTGTGGAATTGATGCAGATGGGAAAATAGTCATGCCAGAACACAATTTTGAGCTTGTAATAGCTTCTATTCATGAATGCCTTCCTGCTGAAGAGTACTGCAAAAGGATAATCAAATGCGCAAAAAGCTGTGATTTTAATATACTTGGACACTATCGGTCATCAATATTCAGCACTTACGATGAACTATGCAAACTTGATCTGGAAGTTTTGGATGTTTTAAAAGAAAATGGCATAGCACTTGAGTTAAATACAGCCCATAAAGCTCCTCCATTAGAATTGATAGATTTGATTGGTGATGAAGCTAAGAAACTCGTTTACTCTGTCGGAAGCGACAGCCATTCCCTCTCAAGGGTTGGAGATGTTATGTGGGCTTTTAAGGCTTTGAATTCAAAGCTTGGTAAGTGGAAGAGCATACTTGAAGTCTTTGATGTTTAGGGTGTTCTACATGAAATGTATAATTCTGACAGTTGATGGAATAATACTTTATAACGGAAAAATTGTACTTATAAGGAGAAAAAACGAGCCTTTTAAAGGTAAACTTGCTCTACCCGGTGGGATAGTGGAATACGGAGAAAGCGTAGAAAATGCCTTGACGAGAGAACTTAGAGAGGAAACTGGACTAATCTGCAAGCCTAAAAAGCTTGTGGGTGTCTATTCCAGACCGGACAGAGATCCAAGAGGACACTTTGTGTCAGTATGTTTTCTCGCAGAACCGGTTGGGGGAAAACTTAAAGCGGGAGACGATGCAAGTAGTGTTATCCTCCTAAGTATCGAGGAGGCTTTGAAGTGCGAACTTGCATTTGATCATTCTGAAATGCTTAGGGAGGCGATGCATAGTGGAGTTTTGTCCGAAATGTAAGAGTATAATGATTTATCAAGGCGACAAGCTTGTTTGCAGAAAATGCGGGTACGAGATGGAGGTAGAGGATGAGAAAGTTGAAGTGGTCGTTGAAAAAAAGAGTAGAGAAGAAGTTCCAGTAATAGAGGGCGAGAATTTGAAGACTTTGCCAACAACAAACGTTGTCTGCCCGGCATGTGGGAACAGGGAAGCTTACTGGTGGCTGAGACAGCTCAGAGCAGCAGATGAAAGTGAGGTTAGATTCTTCAGATGTACAAAATGCGGTAAAACTTGGAGGGAGTACGACTGAGCGGAAACTATTTATTCTACATTTACAGTCACACTAACTCAGGTATTACGGGTGATTGAGCATGGCAAGAATGCATGCAAGAAGAAGAGGCAGTTCCGGTTCGAAAAGGATTTACAGAGATTCACCGCCAGAATGGGTGGAAATGAATGCAGAAGAAGTGAAGAAGAAGATTGTTGAGTTATACTCAGAAGGTTACGAGCCGAGTATGATCGGAATGATTCTGAGAGACAGGTACGGTATTCCATCGGTTAGACAGGTGACTGGAAAGAAACTACAGCAGATTCTCAGAGAGGAGGGAGTAGAACTAACATTACCTGAAGATTTAAAAGCTCTGATAAAAAGAGCAATAAACTTAAGAAAACACACTGCCATCCACAAAAAAGACTATCACAATATAAGAGGTCTTCAGCTTATAGAGGCAAAAATCTGGAGACTATCAAACTACTACAAAGAAGAGGGCATTTTACCAAAAGACTGGAAGTACGATCCGAAAAAATTGAGAATTACTCTTTTCAGGTAGTTTTTTAGCTGTTGACAGCGATCGCTTTAATTCTCCGTAAAAACCAAAGAATTTATTTTTCCACTCTCAGTTTTTAGATACATGGAAGTCATCTTTGTTACATCTAACGAAGGCAAGTACCGGGAAGTGAGAGCTATAGGAAAAAAGTACGGAATCAATGTTGGATGGATGCGAATGGAGTACTTTGAACCTCAGGGAAATGACTTGGAGGAAATAGCAAAAATTAGTGCTGAATTGCTGTCAGAGAAATTTCAGTCTCCATTCTTCATAGAGGACAGTGGACTTTTTATAGATTCTTTGAATGGGTTTCCCGGACCGTACTCATCGTACGTATTCAAAACTATTGGAAACGAAGGGATACTGAAACTCATGAAAGACGTTGAAGATAGGAGCGCTCACTTCCTTGCAGTGGTGGCATACTGGGATGGAGAAAAAGTTCATACATTCTCTGGTAGAGTTGACGGCAGAATTACCGATGAAATGCGGGGTTGTGAAGGTTTTGGCTATGATCCTATATTCGAGTATGAAGGCAGAACTTTCGCAGAGATGGGGGAAGAGAAAAATGAGTATTCTCACAGGAGAAAAGCCATAGAAAAACTGTTTAGCTGGTTATCTGAAAGATAAAATATTCAATTGTATTCAATTTCAGATGGTTGCTATGAAGAGAGCCGTTAAAGTTAGAGTGGAACTGTTTGCAACTCTCAGAAAAAAGTTTGGAAAAATGGTTGAAGTTGAATGCAACGGAACGATCGAAGATTGCTTTATCCAAGCGTCTAAGGTACTTGGAAAAGATTTTCTCAAAGAAGTCATGAAAAACGGTAAGTTGAGAGATGACAGAATCATTACTGTAAATGGAAGGAACATAAAAGATGAATTGAGAAAGCTTGAAGACGGGGACGTTGTATCTGTTTTTCCACCAATAGCAGGTGGTACTTAGACATTTTAAATTTTTAAATAAAATTTAAATTGCATATTTGAATATAGTATTCTCTGGATTAACAGCATCAGGGATATCGGGGACACCAAAAGTTTTAAAACATAGTCGAATAAGCAACTCAGCATTCTGCGGCTAAAATAGATAAGCCGATGAATAATGACGAAAGGAAGGAGGTGTTTGAAATGAACATATACGTCAGGTTTGATGTTCCTGAGGAATTGCAGAATGAAGCTCTGGTTTTGCTGGAAAAAGTAAGGGAGACAGGAAAGGTAAAGAAAGGGGCTAATGAAACAACAAAAGCAGTGGAAAGGGGTATTGCAAAACTTGTTTACATAGCTACTGATGTTGACCCTCCAGAGATTGTTGCCCACTTGCCACTGTTGTGTGAAGAAAAAAACATTCCATACGTATATATCAATGGTAAGAGTAAAATTGGACAGGCAGTGGGAATAGAGGTTGATTGTTCAGCAGCTGCAATAGTAAAAGAGGGTGAAATGAGAAAAGAACTTAACCAGCTTGTCAGCAAGATTGAAGGATTGAAAAAGTAATTTATATTTAAAATTTGTTGAGCAGGTGATAGACAATGGCTGAAGATATACAGCCCGCTGAAGTTATTGAAATTATAGGTAGAACGGGAATGCACGGAGAAGCAACTCAAGTTAAGGTTAGGGTTCTCGCGGGAGAAAACAAGGGAAGAATTATAACGAGAAACGTTTTTGGACCAGTAAGAGTTGGGGACGTGTTAATGATAAAGGAAACAGCCAGAGAGGCTAAGAAATTACTCGTCCGCTGAGGTGATTAACTATGGAAAAAAAAGTGTGCTCTTTCTGTGGCTACGAAATTGAAGTTGGTACAGGAAAGATGTACGTTAGAAGGGATGGTAAAGTTCTGTACTTCTGTTCCCGCAAATGTGAAAAAAACATGCTCAAGTTAAGGAGAAATCCGAGAAAGCTAAAGTGGACAAAGTACTATCAGAAACAGTAGTATCAATTTAAATTTCTTAAAAGAAAGGGGTGACTGCAGTGGAAAGAACTTTTGTTATGATAAAGCCTGATGGAGTTCAGAGAGGACTTGTTGGAGAGGTTATCTCGAGAATTGAGAAAAAAGGTTTAAAGATTGTTGCAATGAAAATGCTGTGGATTGAAGAGGATCTTGCAAGAGAGCACTACACAGAACATTCCGAAAAACCATTCTTTCAGGCACTTGTGGATTACATAACTTCAGGCCCGGTAGTGGCAATGGTTGTTGAGGGTAAAGAAGCTGTAAAAGTTGTCAGAACATTAGTAGGAGCAACAAATCCTGTAGAAGCTTTGCCCGGAACCATAAGAGGAGATTTTGGAATGGATATTGGAAGAAACGTCGTTCATGCTTCGGATTCTCTTGAATCTGCTGAAAGGGAAATTTCATTGTTTTTCAGTGCGGATGAAATAGTTGAGTATTCAAAATCAGGAGAGGAGTGGCTCTACGAATAATTTTTTATTTAAATTTCTAACTTTCTACATTGTTAACAGAAAATCAGGGGTGGTACAGTGGGTAAAAAGAAAAAGAGAGAGAAAACAGCAAAAAAGCTTAGAACTCCAATAGTATCAGTTCTCGGCCATGTAGATCATGGAAAAACAACCTTACTTGACAAAATCAGGAAAAGCAGGGTTACTTCAAAGGAAGCAGGGGGAATAACACAGCATATAGGTGCAACTGAAGTGCCAATAAACGTTGTAAAGGAGATATGCAAGGATATTTGGAAGGCTGAGGTAATGATCCCCGGACTTCTGTTCATAGATACCCCCGGCCACAGAGCTTTTACAAATCTGCGCAGAAGAGGCGGGGCTTTGGCAGATCTTGCTATACTCATTGTCGATATAAACGAGGGATTTAAAGATCAAACAGAAGAAGCTATATCCATTCTAAAAACGTTCAAAACACCGTTTGTTGTTGCAGCAAACAAGATAGACAGAATTCCCGGATGGCAGAAATACGAAAACTTGCCATTCGTTAAATCATTTGCGAAGCAGGATGAGATCGCTAAGAGGAGACTTGAGAACAGAATATATGAATTAATAGCAAAACTATACGAGCACGGTTTTAACGCTGAAAGGTTTGACAGAATAACAGATTTTACGAGAACCATAGCAATAGTTCCCATCTCGGCATTAACTGGTGAGGGGATTCCTGAGCTTTTGATGCTTCTTGTAGGACTTGCTCAGAGATACCTTGAGGAAAATCTCAGACTGCATGTTGAAGGCAGGGCGAAGGGAACCATTTTAGAGGTAAAAGAAGAGAGAGGACTTGGAATTTCATGCGATGTAATACTCTACGACGGAACACTCAGAGTCGGAGATACAATAGCCATAGCTGGTAGAGATGATGTGGTGGTAACAAAGATAAGAGGGATACTAAAGCCAAGACCGGCACAGGAGATGAGGTTGGAAAGTAAGTTTAAAGGAGTTGAAGAAGTTACCGCTGCTGCGGGAATAAAGCTCGTCGCACCAAATCTTGAAAAAGTTGTAGCTGGGAGTGAATTTGAAGCGATAGAAAGCGAAGAAGATTTAAAAAAGTTCAAAGAGAGAATTAAGAGAGAGTACGAGGAGACAGTTATACGAACCGGTGGAGAAGGTGTTGTGCTGAAAACAGACACACTCGGCTCTCTTGAAGCTCTAATAAACGAACTCAGAGAACATGCTATACCTATAAAAAAGGCTGAAGTAGGAGATATAGATAAAAGAGATGTTGTTGAGGCATCAGCAAACAGCGATGAATTGAACAAAATTGTGATAGGTTTTAATGTTAAAACTCTACCGGGAGTTGAAACAGAGGCAGAAAAGTATGGTGTTAAACTTTTTATTGATTCAATAATATATTCGCTGATAGATAGCGTAATTCAGTGGAGAGAGCAGATAAAACTTGAAATTAAAAAGCAAAAAGTTGAAGCTCTCATACTACCTGCTAAGATAAAACTGTTAAAAAACTTTGTATTCAGAAGGAGTAAACCTGCCGTGATTGGAGCAAAAATTCTTGCTGGAGAACTTAAAAAAGGTGTAAAGCTAATAAAGTCAGATGGAAATGTAGTCGGGACTGTTAGGAGCATGAAAAAGGGTGATGAATTTCTTAACGTTGCGGGCGAGGGTGAAGAACTTGCAATTGCTATAGATGGAGCTGTTGTGGGAAGAAACATAACAGGAGATGAAGTTCTGTACG
Source organism: Archaeoglobus sp. (assembly GCA_003978865.1). Taxonomy (GTDB): domain Archaea; phylum Halobacteriota; class Archaeoglobi; order Archaeoglobales; family Archaeoglobaceae; genus WAPX01. The sequence goes on from QNXS01000047.1 coordinate 12,202, forward strand.
TTGATGTACCGGAAAGACACATTAGAGTTATAAGAAGGGATCTCTACGAATCACTAAGTGAGAACTCAAGAAAAGCTCTTGAAGATTTACTTAAAATAAAAAGAAAAGAAAAAACAGTTGCAAGATAACTTTAGATTCCTCATTAAAGTTGCTCTCTAAAATTATTAAAATTTATCAACATTTCTTTAAGTTATCAATATCTCTTTTAATCTTTTAAGATTATACACTCCAAAACCTATCCATAAACTTATTTACAGTTCTAACATAAGCAAAATTGCTCCGCCCCTCACACCCGGGTGAGAAGCATGATCCCGGGTCGGTTGGCGGAGCTACAATAACAGATCCATCAGTCTCAAACCATCTACCTTTCCAAGTAAACCTTTGCTACAAGCTTTTTCAGTAAATTCCCTGACATCGTCTTTTTTGTTGTTTTTATACAGTAAAAGTGGTACTGGCTCAGCTACATGAGTTTTCACAGTAACCGGTGTGGGGTGATCGGGAAGCAACATTATTGATGTTTCCTCAAGGTCTATCCTGTCCAGCAGGTATCCAACTATTTTTTCGTCGTAGAGTTCTATAGCCTCAACTTTCAGTTCATAGTCCCCTTCGTGCCCCGCTTCATCTATTCCCTCCAAGTGCAGTACAACAAAATCATCTCTCAAAGCTCTTAAAGCAGCTTTAGCCAGTCCTCTATAGTTGGTGTCAACGTAGCCAGTTACACCTTCAACTTCGACAACTTTCATTCCGAGACCCTTTCCTATCCCCTGAAGTAAGTCAACTTCTGAAATCATAACACCTCTAAAACCCTTTTTATCTATCAGCTTTGGAAAACTGGGAATCTTTCCACCACTCCATGGCCAAATCATGTTAGCTTTATCCGTAACTTCTGGCAAAACTTTTTCAGACATCTCTATCAACCTGTTAAGCAATTTAGCTAAGTTTCCACCTCTTGGTAGATATCTGTCTATTTTTTTGCCTGTTATATCGTGAGGTGGAGTTGTTTTCAGCATTTTGAGTTCTCTCTCTGCAAAATCTCTGTCTATTGCGAGCACATGTCTGTAAGATTTGCCACGATAGAATCTGATACCCTCCTCAACTTCACAGTTCAGAATCTCTATTACTTTTTCTGCTTCCTCATCGCTTATTCTGTTCCCGCTGTAATCAATCATTACTCCATCCCTGACGTAAACTAAATTACATCTAAAAGCTATCTTTGTATTAATGTTCTTAGCTATGGCTTCTATAGGACCTCTACCGGTATAGTACTTTCTAACATCTACACCAAGAATTGTGAGGTTTGCAACATCACTTCCGGGGGGAAAACCATCAGGAATTGTTTTAGCTAATCCACAAACCCCCTCCTTTGCAAGAAAATCCATGTTTGGTGTGTCTGCCTCCTCTAATGGCGTTTTTCCCGTTTTTGGATTTTTCCAGTCTGCCATGCCATCCGGTATTAGCAGAAGTCTTTGCATAATGATCTGATGCAACAGCGGATGATAACTGTTTTTGATTTTGATCTTTTAGCTAACTCATACAATTCCTTCCCACTCGTAGTCTACATGTATGCCGAGAAAAGATACAGCCCTTGCAGCAGTGTGTGTAACTATGTCGTCCAAGCTTTTTGGTCTAATGTAGAAAGCAGGTACTGGGGGCATGATTATAGCACCAATCTCGCTGAGTGTTAGTAAAGTTCTTAAATGTCCTGTGTGGAGTGGGGTTTCCCTTACAAGCAGTACTAATTTTCTTCTTTCCTTTAGTGTCACGTCAGCAGTTCTGGAGATTAGGTTGTTTGTAATACCATGGGCTATGCTTGATGCAGTTTTTACACTGCATGGGGCTATAATCATACCATCATGCTTAAAGCTACCGCTTGAAAGTTTTGCACCTATATCATCATTTGAGTAAAATTTGGAGGAATTAGCTTTAACCTGTGCGATGTCTATGCCTTCCACATTCATTGTAATAGTTGCCGCTTTTGAAACTATAACGTGAGTTTCCACTCCATTGTCTCTCAAAATTTCAAGTATTTTCAGTCCGTATATCTGACCTGATGCTCCAGTAAACGCCACAATTACTTTCACACCAAAAAGCGTCGCATGTATTTTATATAATTCTGTCGAACTGTATGCGATGACTGCTATGAATCCGAGAAGGATTAAAATAACAAGGGAAGATACGTCCCTCATCATTTTTAGAGCTTTAAAAAAAGGTGAATTTTCTGGGGTTGAAATTGCAAACAAACTTGGAATAAGCAGAACCTCGATCTGGAAGGCTATTGAAAAAATAAGAGGTGCAGGGTACAATATCACCTCGAAGAAAGGCAGGGGCTATAAACTTATAGGACATTCAGAATTTCCTGTTTACGAGATAGCTGAACTTTGCTTCTCAAATGGAGTTGAAGAATTCTATTTTTTCGATGAAATTGATTCAACCAACAGTTTTCTTAAAAGGCTGCTATCTGACAGACAGGTTGTAGCTGTGGCATTAGCCTTAAAACAGACCGCTGGTAGAGGTAGGCTCGGTAGGAGGTGGTTGAGTGATTTAGGTGGACTGTATGTATCCATCAGCCATAGAGTTAGAACGAACTTAAGTGATGTTCCCAAAATAACAATATGTTCTGGAGTAGCTGTATGTAAAGCTATACGGAATTTTGGATGTAATGCTACTCTCAAATGGCCTAACGATATCCTGCTTAATGGAAAAAAGCTTAGCGGGATACTCTGCGAGTTGTGCGGTGAATCAGACGATCTATGGGTGGTTATAGGTGTTGGTGTAAATGTGAAGAACAGAGTTCCGGAATATGCTACTAACCTATCAGATTACCACGTTACATTAGGTGAAGTGTGTATAGGCATTCTGAGTAGCCTCTTTAACTATCTGTCAATGCTACCCAAAAAATGGGAGGATATAAGGCGAGAATGGCTTGAGCTGGCAAAGCCAATGATGGGTAAAAAAGTGGAGGTCAAATCTGCCGGAAACACTTATACCGGAATATTTGAGGGAATAGATGAGAGCGGAGCACTTTTGCTAAACACTGGTGAGAAAAAAATAAGAGTCTATTCAGGAGACTGTTTTTATGGGGGGTGATAACTTGAATGTTGATGTTGAATGTCCAAAATGCGGAGGAAAAGTCAGGGTAGTTGATAAATTAGAAAAAAATAAAAGAGCTGTATACTTTCTCGAATGTCCAAAATGCGGAGGAAAAGGAAAACTCATAAGAATAGGGGAGATAGGAACTGAAATTTTGGATTTTGAATGATTTTTGTCTAAGGATTAATGTTACTACGATTTTCCACTTTTCACATTTGATAGAAATGCAAGGTAGGAATCAAGCTGTATTCTTTCGTGTGAGCCTTCTGTAAGCCTGAAATCAATCTCTCCAAGTTTGTCTATCAGCTGAACTTTAAGTTTTTCATCTATACTTAAAGATATAATCTCCTTAAATAACTGGGAGATTACATCTTCTCCACTCATACCATATTCAACCATGAGTTTGTCGAGGATTTCCCTTGCTTCCAAGAATTTTCCATTAAGAGCTGTTTTGAGCAACTCTCTAAGTTCTTC